>MEOR01000052.1:7528-8098 GCA_001769295.1 Bacteroidetes bacterium GWF2_49_14
ACCCAATTTGGCAGAAGCTGGCTCCCCCTCTCCCGCGACCAACGGGAGCGCGGGAGAGGGGGAAGGGGGGTGAGGGGGATGCGCGATTATGCCAGGTCACCTGGCTAAAAAGAGTTTTTGTCTCCTTAGGTTGACGGGAATGCCCCCATGCCCCCATGCCCCATTTTTACTATCTTGGTGCTCCAAAGTCAATCTTAGCATGGTGGCCTCATTAAAGAAATCTCTTCTCCTCCTCCTGGCATCTGCCCTGCTATGCGCATCTTCATTCGCCCAGGTGAAGAACCGCGGAATCCCGCACATCATCAATTATCCGAAGAAAACCTACTCGGCCGGACCACAGAACTGGGCCATCACCCAGGACCACCGGGGATTCATCTATGCGGGAAACAACGACGGGATACTTGAGTTCGATGGCAAGCGGTGGAAAAGATATTCACTGCCCGACCGGTTCATGTACCGCGCTGTGGCCGTGGCAGCGGACGGAACCCTATACGTCGGGCTCTCCAATGAGTTCGGATTCATGAAGCCCGATGAAAATGGACTTCTGGCATTTGAATCCATTTCGGCCCG
>MEOR01000053.1 GCA_001769295.1 Bacteroidetes bacterium GWF2_49_14
GCTTGAACATTTTTACTATTTTCGCTTCCTATGGAAACCAGCTATATAGCCTCCCGTCACCCCCTGGTGCAAATCCTGTTTGCCATCCTGATCACGCTGATCTCCTTTATTGTCATTTCGATCCTGTCACTTATCCCAGCGATTTTCCTGTTCGAGGTTCCGCTAGCCTCTCTGACGAGTGCACTGGATATTACAAATCCCGACAATATACCGCTCCTGAAATACCTTCAGATTACCCAGGCCATTGCGCTTTTTATTATTCCTCCGATTGTGATTGGCTGGTTTACAATACGTAATTCCTGGACTTATCTTGAGGTTGATAAAAAGCCCGATGAAAAAAGAGCCGGCCTGGTCTTTATTATCCTGATCTCTGTTATGCCTGCACTCAACCTTCTGGCAATGCTCAACGAAAGTATGCAGCTTCCAGGTTTACTGGCAGGGCTGGAACGATGGATGCAGCGCACTGAGGCACAGGCCGGAGATATGACCACGGCTTTCCTTACAGTCAATACGTTTGGTGGGTACCTCATCAACGTTTTCATGATCGCCCTCCTCCCGGCTTTCGGGGAAGAGTTCTTTTTCCGGGGAGTGCTCCAGAAGCTGATGATTAAATGGTTCAGGAACCCGCCTTGGGCGATCCTGGTGACCGCCATCGTTTTTTCAGCTTTTCACATGCAGTTTTACGGATTTCTCCCGCGGCTCGTCCTCGGACTATTGTTCGGGTATCTCGTTTTCTGGTCGGGGAATCTGTGGTATGCGATCATCGCTCACTTTATCAATAACTTTTTGCCGGTAACGGCAACCTATATTTCCCCCGAGCGCTTCAGCCCCGATCAGCTCGACCAGCTGGGCTCAGGCCCATCGGCCTGGCTATGGGCACTTCCAGCCACAATAATCGCAATCGGGGCAATTTATTACTTTTACCAAAAATCAAAGATCGTAACGCCTGATGCTTGAAGCGTTGTCATCCCCGCGAAAGCGGGGACCGGATCCCTTGAGTACCGCGCTAAAAGGGCCGCGGTCCCCGCTTTCGCGGGGATGACAAGTGTACCGGCCGGCCTTAGCGCCGGCCTAACCAATAACCAGTAACCAGCAACTATGAAACACTTCGCAACCCTCTCCCTCCTCCTGTGCCTCGCAGCACTTCCCCTGACTGCCCAGGAATCTGACACCACCAACCTGCTTAAGACAGGTGATGACATGCCCGAATTCACGCTGAAAACCCTCGATGGGAAAACAGTCACCTCCGATGACCTTTACGGGAAAGTTGTCCTGATCAATTTTTTTGCCACCTGGTGCCCACCCTGCAATACGGAACTCCCTTTTGTTGAAAGCGACATCTGGGCTAAATACAAGAATAACAAGGACTTCATGCTTCTGATCATCGACCGTGAAGAGGTTGTAGATAAAGTGGCCCCGTTTGTTGAGAAGAAGAAGTTCACCATGCCATTTTATCTGGATGAGAAACGGGAAGTTTACAGCAAATTTGCCACCCGCTTTATTCCTAGAAATTATCTCTTCGACAAAGAGAGCCGACTTATCCTTACCTCAATGGGATTCAGGAAGGATGAATTTGAAACCCTGAAGAAGGAACTTTCGGCACTTTTGAAATAGTTGCCAGTTACCGGTTACCGGTTACCGGTTAGGCCAGAACTGTCATCCTGGCGAAAGCCAGGATCCCTTGCCTCGGAGCGTTGTCATCCCCGCGAAAGCGGGGACCGGATCCATTTCGTACCGAACAATATGGACCGCTTCACCAATCATGACGATCCGACTTTTCCCCTTTTCTTTTTACATAAACCACCCCATACTCCGCACACCGTTCGTGCATTTCTTCCTCAGGCAGGTGCCTGAAGTGTGCCTCAATCTCATCCCACACCCTGGCCAGTAGAGAATCCACCTCCCTGCGCACTTCGGCGATCTGATCATCGGCCCGGCGGATCGATTTTATTGTGGTAATCTGTGAATAGTAACCGTCGCGGAACTGGTCGTACCATACGCGCACCCGGCTGATATTGGGCATCATCACCGGGATTCCGCCTGATTTGATCCGGTTTGCCTCACCTTCAGTTATTCTCTTGCCCCAGTCAAGAACATCCCGGTCAGTCCTCAATTCCGGCAAACGGCTTCCGGTTGGATCCAGTCCGTAAAACGTACGGGCAGATGCCGGAATCTCTTCCCGCTGGATCGCCAGATTGAGAACCTGAATGAAATGAGAGAGGTATAGGCGGGTTTTTAGGAGCTTGGGCTGATAGCTGCGGTTAAGAGCGATACGGTTACCGCGGGCCTGGTTTTGGAGGTGCTTGGCCCCCTCAAGCCTGGCGACAATATTTCTTAGGGGGTGCAGATGCTCAACGGAATAGGCCAGTTGATCCGGATCCGAAATTCCGGCCATACGGGCAGAGGAATGCAGGGCATTGAGCCGGGCTACATCAGTAGTAGGTAATCGTCGGTAGGGCATCCCGAAATATCAGGATTAAAATAGGAAAAATGTATCTTCGTTCACACTTTAATTTTAATTCCGATGTTTGACGCAACCGTATATAGCAACCGCAGAGCCAGGCTCAGGCAGGATGCCGGGAAAGGGATCATTCTGCTCCCCGGAAACGTGGATGCCGCATTCAATTATCCGGCAAATCAGTACCATTTCCGGCAGGACAGCACCTTTCTTTATTTCTTCGGACTGGATCATCCCGGCCTGGCAGGCCTGATGGACCTTGATTCGGGCGAGGACTGGATTTTCGGGAATGATGTCGATATGGATGACATCATCTGGATGGGAGTATTGCCATCAATCAGGGATCTGGCCGCCGGAGCGGGAGTTACACACACCGCACCCTACGGCGGGCTCGGGCCAGTGATTGATAAGGCTGTTGGACAAGGCCGGAAGGTCCATTTCCTGCCGCCCTACCGCGGCGAAACCAGCCTCGAGCTGCAGCGGCTGCTCAAAATTCCGGCCGCAGACCTGAAGGCTGACTCTTCATTACCCCTGATTAAGGCAGTGATTGCGCAACGTTCTATCAAGGATGCGGGCGAGATTGCAGAGATTGAGAAGGCCATCGGCACAGCATTTCTTATGCACACCACTGCCATGAAGATGGCCAAACCAGGGGTATGGGAGCAGGAGATTGCAGGTACAATCGAAGGGATTGCCATGGCGAACGGAGGCCCTGTCTCCTTTCCGGTAATCCTTAGCATGAACGGACAAACACTTCATAATCATGACCATAGCCAGTATCTGCAAAAAGGCAGGTTGCTGGTGGTGGATGCGGGTTGCGAAACCGGTATGCATTATGCCTCCGACCTCACCCGCACAATGCCAGTCGGGGGTACATTCGATGCACGCCAGAAGCCTGTTTATGAAGCAGTTCTTGCCGCCAACATGAAAGGCATTGAAGCTGTCAAACCTGGCGTCCTGTACAGGGATATCCACCTGCTGGCCGCCCTGACACTGGCTGAAGGTCTGAAATCGATCGGGCTCATGAAAGGAAACATGGCCGATGCAGTGGCTGCCGGTGCTCACGCCCTCTTCCTCCCACATGGACTGGGGCACATGATGGGCCTCGATGTGCATGACATGGAAAACCTTGGCCAGATTTACGTCGGATATGACGATGAGATCCAACCGGCCAGCCAGTTTGGTCTTGCTTTTCTTCGACTTGGACGCAGACTCCAATCGGGCTTTGTCCTGACCGTTGAACCCGGTTGCTATTTTATTCCGGCCCTGATCGACCAGTGGAGGTCGGAGGGGCTGCACAAAGAATTTATTAACTATTCCGAGGTTGAAAAGTACAAGGACTTCGGCGGCATCCGGATCGAGGACGATGTCCTTGTTACCGAAACCGGCGGAAAGGTGCTTGGCAAACCCGTACCGAAGACGGTTGAGGAGGTTGAAAAAATAATGCTGTAAGGTAAAAGGCACAAGTCTCACGTCAAATTTTCCCACTTCCTTGAGCCTTGAGTCTTGAGCCTTGAGCCTTGAGCCTTATGATTTCCCCATGAACTCCAACTATGACCTATCCCCCTCCATCCCCCTCAAAGCTCTAATCCATCAGGGCTGGAATGCGATTGCTGCTCAGGTACTGGCTGATGGAAAACTGAAGGGTAAGAAGAAGAAGGTCATTGTTATTGAGTGCTATACAGGCATTCTTTTTGAAGAGTTGATCGCCGGTATCTCGCTCCTGAAACCGGATCTCCTGATAGATTCCCGCACAGCCCAAAAAACGGAGACTGTTATCCGTTCACTCACCTGGCCGGATGTGACCGACGACCGGATCTTCGGATTCATGACCCGGCTGATCATGGATGATTTCCTTGATCCAGGACAACTGAGAGCGCTGCGAGCCAGGATTGACATGATGGATGAGGGAGTGGCAGTGATTTTCGGACCGGGGGCTGCGCTCATACCCGTAAGTTTTGACCTTCTTCTGTATGCCGATATGGCCCGTTGGGAAATCCAGCTCAGGATGCGGAGAAATCGGGTATCCGGACTTGGGATTGATGACCATCTTGAGGAGTTCAGTCTTCAGTATAAGCGGGGATATTTCGTCGACTGGAGGGTTTGCGACAGGCTGAAGGAAAGACTTTGGGACGGGATCGACTATTATCTGGATACAAACCGGGCGGACTTTCCCAAAATGCTCGCCGCCTCAGCTTTAAAAACCGGCCTTCGGAACTGTTCTGAGAGACCTTTCCGGGTAGTTCCATATTTTGATCCCGGCCCCTGGGGCGGCCAGTGGATGAAAAAGGTTTGTGGCCTTGATCCGGACGCCGATAATTATGCGTGGTGTTTCGATTGCGTACCGGAGGAAAACAGTTTGTTGTTCAATGCAGGGGGGATAGTATTCGAAACACCGTCTGTCAACCTGGTTCTTTTCGAAAGCCAAAACCTTCTTGGGAAAAGCATTCTGGACCGTTTCGGCCGGGAGTTTCCCATCCGGTTTGATTTTCTCGATACTATGGGAGGAGGAAACCTGAGTCTGCAGGTTCACCCGCTGACTTCCTATATCCGCGAAAAATTCGGGATGTCCTATACCCAGGATGAAAGTTATTATCTGTTGGATGCCGGGGAGGATGCCACCGTTTATCTGGGAATCCGCGATGGTGCGGATCCGGAAGACATGATCAGCGCCCTCAGGGATGCGGACGCCGGCGGACCGGAATTCAAAGCCGAAGATTTTGTCAACATCTGGCCTGCCCGAAAACATGATCACTTTCTCATACCGGCCGGAACGGTTCATTGCTCCGGGAAGAATGCCATGGTGCTTGAAATCAGTGCAACCCCCTATATCTTTACTTTCAAGCTCTGGGATTGGGCCCGGCCTGGCCTGGATGGCAAACCCCGCCCGATCAATATTGACCATGCGGCCCGGGTTATTCAATGGAATCGTCGCTCGGAATTTACCCGGCGGGAACTGGTCAGTCCGATTGAACCCCTGACATCAGGAGATGGATGGCGGGAGGAGAAGACGGGGCTTCATAAACTTGAATTTATCGAAACCCACCGCCACTGGTTCACAGGGCCGGTCCTTCACAATACAAGGGGAACCGTTAACGTGCTTAATCTGGTGGAAGGACGAGAGGCAATCATAACTTCGCCGAAAAACAGGTTTGACCCTTTCGTGGTCCATTACGCCGAAACCTTTATCATACCAGCCGCAGTAGGCGAATACGAGATTGCTCCCCATGGAGAGAGCGTTGGCCTGGAGATAGCAACTATAAAGGCATTTGTTAGACTATGAGACTAAGAGACTAAGAGACTATGAGACTAAGAGACTACTAGACTTTAAGACTATAAGCCCCTATGCCCCTAAGCCCTTGTGCCCCTCCTAAGGCTTAAGGTTCGCCAGCAGAAACTCCCTGTTCAGCCTGGCGATATGGGCCAGTGAAATGTTCTTCGGGCACTCCACTTCACAGGCACCGGTGTTGGTGCAGCCACCAAATCCCAGTTCGTCCATTTTGGCCACCATGGCTTTGGCACGTCTCACCGCTTCGGGTTTCCCTTGCGGAAGAAGCGCGAGTTGAGAAACCTTGGATGCCACAAAAAGCATGGCCGAGGAGTTCTTGCATGTCGCCACGCAGGCACCGCAGCCAATACATGCTGCTGCGTCCATGGCTTCATCAGATTTTTCCTTGGGAATGATAATGGCATTTCCGTCCTGCACGCTGTTGGTGTTCACCGAGATGAATCCACCGGCCTGCAGGATCTTGTCAAAGGCATTCCTGTCGACAATCAGGTCCTTGATTACCGGGAAACCGCAGGCCCGCCAGGGCTCTATTACGATGGTATCGCCGTCCCTGAATTTCCTCATGTGAAGCTGGCAAGTTGTGATGCTCTCGTCCGGCCCGTGGGCGCGTCCGTTGATAAAGAGGCTGCACATTCCGCAGATTCCCTCACGGCAGTCGTGGTCGAAAGCGACGGGTTCAGCATTATCACGAACCAGCTGTTCGTTAAGCACATCGAGCATCTCCAGAAAGGAGCTGTCGGGTGAAATATTCTTGATGGAATAGATCTCAAATCTGCCTTTTGCCTTGCGGTCAGCCTGACGCCATATTTTTAGTGTAAGATCCATGGTATTATTCTTTGTAATTCCTGGTTTTTACTTCAATAAACTCATAATCAAGATGTTCCTTGTGAAGTTCATCTGCTTTTCCCGGACCTTTATATTCCCAGGCTCCCACATACTTGAACTTTTCATCATTCCTCCGGGCTTCCCCGTCGTCCATCTGGTGCTCTTCACGGAAATGTCCTCCGCATGATTCTTCCCTGTGCAGTGCATCCTGGGCAAGAAGTTCTCCAAGTTCCAGAAAGTCGGCAACCCGGTTGGCTTTCTCAAGCTCGATATTCATTCCGGCTGCGGTTCCCGGGATCCTGACATCCTGCCAGAAGGTTTCCCTGACCTCCCGTATCTTTTTGATGCCGGCCTCAAGTCCCACCTTGTTTCTGCCCATGCCGACATGATCCCACATAATGAGACCGAGGTCCTTATGCAAAGAATCAACAGTACGTTTTCCTTTGATATTCATCAGTTTATCGATATCCGACCGGACCGCGTCCAGTGCATTCTTAAACTCTGGTTTAGCCGCCGGATCCATTCTCGGTACGTTCAGCTGGCCGGCCAGATAGTTTTGTATGGTGTAGGGAAGAACGAAATATCCGTCGGCGAGCCCCTGCATCAGGGCGGAAGCACCCAGCCGGTTGGCTCCATGGTCGGAGAAGTTCGCTTCGCCAATGGCAAACAGCCCCGGAACCGTGGTTTGCAGTTCATAGTCCACCCAGAGTCCGCCCATCGCATAATGGATGGCCGGGTAAATCATCATCGGGGTTTTATACGGATTCTCATCCACTATTTTTTCATACATCTGGAAAAGATTCCCATACCGTTCTTCGATCACTTTCTGTCCGAGCCGGTTGATGGAATCCTTAAAATCAAGATAAACGGCTTGCCCCGATCCTACTCCGAACCCCGCATCACAGCGTTCTTTTGCAGCGCGGGAAGCAACATCGCGCGGAACCAGGTTCCCGAAGGCGGGATATCTTCTCTCCAGATAATAATCGCGTTTTTCATCCGGAAGGTCCGTTGGCTTTAGTTTGCCAGCCCTGATTTTTTCCGCATCCTCCTTTTCCTTTGGCACCCATATGCGGCCGTCGTTCCGGAGGCTTTCGCTCATGAGTGTCAGCTTGCTCTGCGATGCGCCATGAACCGGTATGCAGGTGGGATGGATCTGAACGAAGGCCGGATTGGCGAAGAAGGCTCCCCTTTTATAGGCTTTCCAGGCGGCGCTGGCGTTGGATCCCATAGCGTTGGTTGAAAGGAAATAAACGTTCCCGTATCCGCCTGTGGCCAGAACCACTGCATGGCCGAAATGAGCCTCCAGTGCTCCGGTTTCAAGGTTCCTGGAGATAATACCGCGAGCAACCCCGTCAATGACAACAATATCCATCATCTCAGTGCGGGTATACATTTTCACATTACCGGCTGCTATCTGACGGTTCAGGGCTCCATAGGCCCCAAGCAGCAACTGTTGTCCGGTTTGTCCCCGGGCATAGAAAGTTCGCGATACGAGAGCACCACCGAAAGAGCGGTTATCCAGGTACCCGCCATAATCCCTTGCAAAGGGGACTCCCTGGCCCACACACTGATCGATGATCCGGTTGCTTACTTCTGCCAGCCGGTAGACATTGGCTTCTCGTGATCGGTAATCGCCTCCCTTGATGGTATCGTAAAAAAGCCGGTACACGCTGTCGCCGTCATTCTGATAATTCTTGGCGGCATTGATCCCGCCCTGGGCGGCAATGGAATGGGCCCGCCTGGGACTATCCTGATAACAGAAGTTCTTTACCTTGAACCCGAGCTCACCGAGAGATGCGGCTGCCGAAGCTCCGGCAAGCCCCGTACCCACCACTATGATGTCGAATTTCCTTTTGTTGGCGGGGTTGACCAGATGCTGGGTGGATTTGTATGTGCTCCATTTTTCGGCCAACGGGCCGGATGGAATTTTTGCGTTTAATTTCATGTCTTTTTTATTTTGTCGGGAGGGCATAAAAGCCCTCCCGTACGAATTTATAGCATCGAAGCGATTTTAACCCAAACCGGAATTAATGCGAAACCTCCGGCAACGAGTATAGAGTAGAGGAGACCAAGAAAGTCAAGCCTTTTCCGCCATTTGATATTGCTCAGTCCGAGTGTCTGGAATCCTGCCCAGAATGCATGAGAGAGATGGAATCCCAGGGCGACTGCACCAAGCACATAGACAATATCGATCCACCACCAATCGATGAAAAGGCTGGTAACCAATAAATAAGCATTTTCCACGCCATCGGTTGAACCCTGTTCGAGGAGCTCATGACCGGTGAACCTCATTTTCCAGAAAAAATTGGAAATGTGGATCACCAGAAAAATCAGAATCAGGGAACCAAGGATAAACATGTTCCTGGATGCCCACTTGCTGCTGTTGCCTGAATGTTGCTTCTTGTAGTCAACAGGCCGTGCCTGCTGGTTCTGAAGGGTCACAATACCTGCATACAGCAGATGCAGGATGAACCCAATGGCCAGCACCGGCTCCACAAACTTTATGATGGGATTCGTACCCATAAAATGTGCAGCCTGGTTAAACAGCACCCCTGTGGAGTCAAACAGGATCATGGAGTTAACCACCAGATGCACCAGCAAAAAGGTTATCAGGAAGAGTCCCGATATGCTTACAAGAAACTTCTTACCGATGGAAGAGTTCAGAAAATTGGACATAGTTATAGGTTTTAGACGAATGGATGAAATTAGCCATTCACCTCGATTTTGCAAAAATCTTGCCGGCGGATTGGCTATTTTTGTTAAATGAAAACGGGAATTGTTCTTTCCGAAGGCTATCCGGTCCGATATTGCGAGCAAGGCAAAGGACCGGCACTGGTTTTTCTTCACGGATATCTTGAATCGCTCAACATATGGAATTCCTTTATCAAAGGCTTTCCGGCCGGATTCAGGATTATTTCCATTGATCTTCCGGGCCACGGACGATCCGGAGTTCCCGGTCCGGTCTCAACAATGGATGAAATGGCCCGGGCAACAGTTCGAGTCCTTGATCATCTGGGAATTCAAAAGAGTTTTGTCGTAGGCCACTCCATGGGCGGATACGCGGCATTGGCGCTCCTTGAGCATCATTCTGACAGGCTTGGTGGAATATCGCTTTTCCACAGTCATACCCTTGCAGATTCAACTGCGGTGATCGAAAAACGAACCCGGGAGATCAGTATCGTGGAACAAGGCCACAGCAATCTCCTGGTTCAGCAGAACATCCCGAACATGTTCGCCGAAGAGACCCGGAACTCGTTTATGGAGGAACTTCATTATACTCAGCGAATCGCCCGGCAAACAACAGATGCCGGTATTGTCGCTGCAATCCGTGGCCTTATGGCCCGGCCCGACAGATCGGCGGTTCTTGCTTCAGCCCGGGTCCCCTGCCTTCAGATTATCGGAAAAAAAGATAAATACATCGCCTTTGAGGAGGTGTCAATGCAAACCGTACTTCCATCCGGATCCGCAAGGCTAATCCTGGAGCATTCAGGGCATATGGGATTTTTTGAGGAGAAGGAACTGGCTGCCGAGGGTATTCTCAAATTCCTGATAACAACATAGACCGGAATTCAGTTAAGAGTACCGGAAGCACCGAAAAGCCTGGCTTTATCCCTGGGAGCAGCTTTTTGAATCCAATCCTCCGGGATCACCTTCCAGTTCGTTCCACTGACAGGATCAACGGTTCCCTGTTTCCGGATCCATTCGGTAAGAAGAAAACGGAAATCCATCGACGAACTTTTCAAGATCCTTTTCTCAGCTTCTGTTTTTTCAAGCCCGGCTCCGAGAAGGAGGTGGTTTCCGCCGCCGCTCGCCCTGTACGAATTCATCGCAACCTTGTAAAATTTGCTCGCCTCAAAAGGACTGCCGTCCGAAAAGTTCCGGATAGTAACCATGGATCCGGCTGGCTGTGTCAGGTCGACAATATAATCGATGCCCCGCGCCGAATCAAAATTATAGGACGCATTACGGAAGCGCCAGGTATTATCGGGCTGAAGCCGCATGTTCAGCATGAGATCCTCCGGACTAGTCATTTGTTTCATCCATAGGGAATAGGAAAAGTTGAGGTATCCGAGAATTTCCCTGCCGCTTAACCGGATCGTATATAACTGGTTTTCAAATCGATAAAGTTTGAAAAGGTCCTTAACCGAAAGGGTTCCTGCCTCAAGTACAGCCCTGAATGAGAGCGGGGCCGTAAAAGAAATATCCGCTCCGGTAAGCTCGAGTTGTGCCCGGTGAATCAGGTCGGTAAAACCCGATGGACCGAAATAGGAATCTTCCGTACTTACTTTTTTTGCAATAATCCCAACGGGTTGGTCCACATACTTCTGAACGGTGTCGATATAACCGGAAAATTGGTGCATGAAATCCGGATCCGGAATGAAATCCGATATTTTAACATGTTCGCCGCGTAGAGACGCATAATTATGCGTCTCTACCCCATGTGCCCCTGCGCCCCCATGCCCTTGAGAGCTTATTGTCGCCACCGCAATCTCCTCCGCCCTGCTCTCTGATCCCAGTATCAGCACCGAATCTCCTGCAGGTCCGGCTATTTTCAGGTTCCAATGCCTGTGATCGTGGCCGGTAAAAATGATATCGAATCCGGCAACCTGTTCGGCAACGAGCCGGGAGGCATTTTCATTCAAAGGTTTTGATGGCTGTTGAGACCCATAGGTTGCATCGGCACCTGAGTGGAAGAGGCCCACCATCAGATCGGGTTTTTCCTTTTTTTCAATCTGGTTTATCCAGTACCGGGCCGACTCAATCATATCCCGGTATTCCATTCCTGCCCAAAGCTCCCTTGGGAGCCAGTCAGGAATTTTAGGTGTAATCAGTCCGAGAATAGCCACTTTGCAACCTGCCCGTCTGATGATGGTGTAAGGGCTGAACCATGGCTTCTGGTTCGAAATCCGGACCGCGTTGGCAGCCAGCCAGGGAAACCGGAACTCCAGCCGGAGCTTGTCATAAACGGGATGCCCTGCCTCTATGTCGTGATTGCCGACTGATGCCGCATCATAGCCCATATAATTGAGGATTCTTGCTGCAATATTGGGGCCGGTGGTATCGATGTAGTTTGAATAATAGGAGGCCGGATCTCCCTGGATAAGGTCTCCGTTATCGAGCAGAATCAACCCCTGATCAGGCTTCTCCCGTTGTTCCTTAACCCAGCTGCTCACCTGTGCCAGAGATCCCGAAATCCTTTTACCGGTGAACCAGTCGGCAGGAAAATAGGCACCATGCACGTCTGTGGTGACTGCAATTTTCAGTATTCCCTGCGGCTGCTGGGCAGGCGGTGAAAGAACCGCCATTATGCCAGCCAGAATAAAAAAATTCGTTTTCATGGTGCTAAAATACACAGAGGATGGGACCTTTCATGTTTACCTCCAATTGAATCTTACCGTTATAACGGAGTGAAGGTACGACGGGTTAAAGAGATCTTGAACCGAGGATTGCCACCGCCTGGATCAGGGTGTTATCTATGGCCTGAATGATTGGATAGAAACCTTCATTGTCGAGGAAATTCCTCGCGATATAGGCTTTGAGCTGGGTCTCTACAATCAGGCTGGATTCTGTCCAATCCGATGCGGAAGGGACAAAGTCTTTGGCCATCAGGTGAGCTTTGAACTGAGCGGTTACGTTTTTGGAGTCGAGATAATCAGAGAGTTCATCAACACGGGTGAAAACGGAAAGTTCTTCGCGGTGCTCATCTGACCAGGTCAACGCGTAACGGTAGATCAGGCCGGCCTGGTTTATTTTCATAAAGAAAGGGGTAATTCCCGTGGTGTCATAAGGAATGAAATAATCGGGCATGATGCCGCCACCGCCATAAACAGCACGGCCTTTCGGGGTCGTAAACTTCAGGCTGTCATTGAAATGAATGCTGTCTGAGGTCATGAATTCGCCTTTTCGATATCGGCGCATGATGTCGTGGTAGTAATCATCCAACCCGTTTTTGTAAGGTTTCTGGATTGAACGGCCGGTTGGGGTATAATACCTGGCAGTAGTCAGGCGAAGCGCCGATCCGTCGGTAAGCATAGCTTGTTCCTGGACTAGTCCCTTACCGAATGATCGGCGGCCGATGATCCAGCCGCGGTCATTATCCTGAATGGCCCCGGCAACAATTTCGGATGCAGAGGCTGATCCTTCGTCAATCAGGATTGCCAGTCCTAGATTTTCTCCGAGGTCCTCCTGGGCGGCACGGAATTCTTCCCGGGGACGAGACCGGCCTTCGGTATAAACGATCAGTTCTCCCTTTTTCAGAAAGTCATCAGCAATCCTTATCGCCGGATCCATGATTCCACCGCTGTTCCCGCGCAAATCCAGGATAAGTTTTTTACAGCCCTGTTTTTTCAGTGCCGACAGGCCGGTCTGGAATTCGTTATAGGTTGTCTGTGAGAAAGTATTTATTTTAATAAAGCCGATTTCAGGAGTTATCATGTAGGCTGCGTCAACACTTGAAACCGGAATAATCCCCCGCTTGAGGGTGTACACCATACGGTTTTTTGATCGTTGGCGCCAGATTCCGACTTTAACCTCGGATCCCCGTGGCCCCCGGAGCCGCTCAACAATGCTGTCCTCGGGCATCTTAACTCCTGCCACAGCTATGCCGTCGACGCTGATGATACGATCGCCGGGCATTATGCCGGCTTTTGCGGAGGGTCCGCCCTGGATGGTTTGAATTACAAGAATGGTATCATTCTGCATATTAAACTGGACTCCGATGCCATCAAAGTTTCCCCTGAGGGTTTCGTTGACACTTTTTAATTCCCTGTTCGGTATGTAAATGCTGTGCGGATCCAGCTTTTCAAGTATGGTGGGGATTACCTCTTCCGTCAGGGTATCTATTTTAAGGGAATCCACATAATTGGCGCCTATAAATTCCAGAATGGAATTAAGCTTGTTCTGACCGGCAAATATTTTCACCGGCGATTGGTTTCCATTCCCGGTATTGAAGAATTTCCCGATCAGCATGCCGGCAATCAGACAGGATGCAAGAACCAATGGAAGCCAAACGGCCAGCCGTGAATTTTTACCTGACATGTTTTTAGGTATCCTGTTACTCTACAGATAGAAAAACGATTTCAATGCCAGCTCTTTGGAGGAGATCAATTCCATCGGCCAGCCGGTAGCTTTCGCCGTAAACCACCCGTACAATTCCTGCCTGGATGATCAGTTTTGCGCATTCCATGCACGGACTGGCAGTGATGTAGAGCGTTGCCCCTTCGGAGTTGTTGCTGCTCCTGGCTACCTTGGAAATTGCATTTGCTTCGGCGTGAAGCACATAGGGCTTCGAATGCCCCTCCTCATCTTCGCAGATATTCTCAAATCCGATGGGTGTTCCGTTGAAACCGTCGGATATTATCATTCTGTCTTTTACCAGAAGGGCACCCACTTTGCGTCGCACACAATAGGAATTTTCAGCCCAGATCCGTGCCATCCTTAAATACCTACGGTCAAAAGCCTCCCGTTTAGTGAGACCTAAACTCCCGTCCTGTATATCAGAATCTCCCATAACTCCTATCCCTATGCCCTTATGCCCTAGTACCCTACTTCTTCGTTTCGGTTTTCGCAGCAACAGCGGTATCTTTTTTCTTTGGGCGGGTTACGCCGTAAGAATTCATAAAAAGTTTGCCACGCTTGGTTTTTTTATCACCTTTTCCCATGTTGAGTAAATTAATTAGGGTGCAAATTTAGTAAAATATTACGGATTGGTCTTTTTGATGGTCTTCCACATTTGTAGCAGAGATCTCTTGGGTGCGGAATGGTTACGGCAGAAGTAGTCATCCATACCCTTTCGCAGGTAGTCGGGAGTTAATGGAATGCCCAGAATAGCTGCCTTCCTGCAGATTCTGATACACTGATCCTGATAGGTGTCTAACAGTTTATTGACCTGCCTGGCACCGGGAAAACCTGCCCCCCCCTTGATTCGGCAACCGGCCTTGTCCCAATACCGGGGAGTAACACGCTCACCGGTGGAATACTTGAAGTGGCGGTATTTTTTTTTGCCTTCAGATAGTTCAAAGAACCCGAATTTCAGAATGAGGAAAATCAAAGTGGGTTTTTCGGATGCAGGATCTTTCAGGTAAAACCGGGCGGAGTATGGCATGGTTTTTATTTCAAAGATAAAGAAAGGGGAATGTTTGGAAGAATATTCAGGGGAATTATTTTTTCCTGAACACAACAAGATCGCTGTTTATTGGGACTCCATCAATTTTCAATTTTGGAAACCGGAATGCTTCGATCAGGTCAGCTTTGGAGTCAATAATTTTTCGGCTCGGAGATAAGCCGAGTTCAAGAAAGCTTTTACCTTTTGAAAGATGTTCATTTCTGAGAATATAAATAATCAAACCCGAAGGTTTTAGAAGATCGATAGCCCTGGAAAGATAATATTCTGAGATACCGTTTGCCTGGGTTCTCCTGATTTCATCCATATCGCTGATGCCGGTCCAGGAGCCGATAGGCGGAGTGCTGATGATCAGGTCAAAAGGTGCTCCAGGAAAGCCGGTGAGCAGGCCGGATTTTTTCTCTTTTGAACTGAGAATCGTCTCTGAGAATTCGTTTTCCAGAACCCTGGCCTTTCGATACAGGATACGGAGAATTCTGGCTGCGATTGGATCCGGCTCAATAAGGGTGATGTTGGATAATGACCTGATCGAGTGTTCAATCATACAACCTACTCCTGCAGCGGGATCCAAAACATTTCCCCCATGGTGAAAACCGAAGCGGGATGCCAGTTTCCAGCACTGTTCTGCAATGCTTTGCTGCACATGAAATGCTGGGTTTTGATAAATAGGTCCGGTATTCCGGTATTTTTTCAGCAATGATTTTTCTTTTTCGCTGAATGAATGTCCTTCAGGAAACATCGAAAGGTAGGTCCGGATTTTTGTATTGATATCCTGGGTACCGGTTTCCGGAAAGATGATAGTTTCCGGATCGGCAGCAAACCGACCGCCCCGTGTTTTTGGTTTTCTGGTATCATTTGAGTATTTGAAATCCCGGCTCGACAACCGGAAGGAATCGTCATGAAACCGGTAATGCCCTTTTCTAGGATAAGGAATTCGAATTTCATTCCGGTTTTCATCCTCAAAATAAACAGAGGAACTGTTTGCCCGGACGATGGCCAGGGTTTTATTAACGGCTTTTCTATTTTCATACTGTAGAAACAGAGTCTTTCCCTGGTTATCCAGGAGCCACTTTTTAAACTCCTCCAGATTTCTTGGATGATTCATGGTTTTGAATAGCTATAATTCAATAAATATAAGCTTTTTAATTGCACAAATAATGATTAGAGGAAATGTCTTTTAAAAATGAATGCATATAAGCTTAGTTAACATTATGAAAACCATATGCAAATATAGATGAATATTTGGAGTTGTTTGGAGAAAATCAATGGTCCTATAAAGCAAAAAAGAAGGCCCATTTTCTGGACCTTCTTTTTTCTTTCGTCTTTACTATGCGTACCCAGAGCCGGGGTCGAACCGGCACAACATTGCTGTTACTGGTGTTTGAGACCAGCGCGTCTACCAATTCCGCCATCTGGGCGAGGTGGGTGTGGGTTTGGGTGTGAGTGTGGGTGTGAGTGTGAGTGCGAGTGCGAGTGTGGGTGGGTGAGGGGGCAAAGATATAAAAAACCCCGGTGTGTGAAACCGGGGTTTAAGGTTTTTGGATGGGATTGGTTATTTCACCACGAGCTTGATCACCTGGTTATTGGCTTTAAGGAAGTACATTCCTTTAGCAAAATGAGTCAGATCAAGGGTTTCGTTGATCGAAAGGACATGCCCGAACTGTTTTTGGTAAACAACCTGACCTTGCAGGCTGGTGACCGAGACAGACAGGTTGGCTGCATCCGGGTTGGAAATGTTCATGGTGAACAGGCCTTCGCTCGGATTTGGGAACACGTGCATCGAAGCGACAAGTGGTTTTACATCCACACCCATGCTGATTCCGTTATTGTAAACATCGGAAAGCATGTTGTAAAAAGTAACCCGGTACGAACGGTTTGCGCCGCCGGATGGGAACTCGGATGTGTTCCAGTTACCGTTGATCCGGTACTTGTACTCGATATTTTTAAATACATCCAATCCGGGAACGGTTAGCGAATAGATGCCGTCACCATCCGCATCGGTAAGGTGAGAAGATCCGGTCCAGTTGTTAAACGTACCGGCAATATCGAGGTAATCTCCACCCGCAGGATTAAAGTATCCGTTAGCAATCGGGAGTGTCATATCCACGTTGAAAACCACATCTGCAGCGGTTGGGGCACCGGTTGCATTTAGGTTGAGCTGAATCATGGAGAGGTCGGTACCGTTTACGCTCCAGCCTTCACCATCTATCAGCTTGAAGACTGATTTGTTGGAATTGTATTTGTGAGACAGGTCAGATCCGATTGTAAAGCGGTAGACATTATTGTCAGGTCCGTCACCACCCCCATGAAATCCTTGAATAGCAGCAATGTATTGTCCGGGTGTGAGAAATTCCGCTTCCCCGTCTTTTTCCAGTGGCATGGTGATCCATGTATTCAGGTTTTCAGCTGTTGCCTGATTATAGGCTGCTGCGATGAGTTCAACCCATTCACCGGCTTCTTCATTCCAATAGAAAATAAAGAACTGGAATCCATAACCAATCTGCGTGCTAGCCTGAGGATTCTCAGCCCGCTGCATAAGGTACACTGAAATGGAGTTAGCTTCCATGGGCTTACTAATGTCATAAACGCATCCCAGGTAGTCGCCGTCATTGTTCCCCCAGCTTGCCGTACTTGAATAGGCCTCATTAACCCAGTCCCCGATGGAGTATATGCTGTCGGTGATCAGGTAAGTGTCCGAGGCTACATTATTTTCCGGAACTCCGTCATTTTGACGCTGCTGGGCGGTCAGAACCATTTTATAATCCCCGTAGCCGTCGGGTATAAAAGGTGTGGTAATATCAACGGTATCCCTTTGCAAGGACCATACATCAGTTACTTCCTCCGAATTCTGGTTGTAAACCGATACTCCGTTCTTGAATACCTGGGCATTGAGCTTGCACTCTTCCTGGTCCTCATATCCTGTATTAATGAAAGCTCCGCGAAAGGTATATCCGCCAAAACCATTAGATCCTGTGAGGCCGTTAGGAATCATGTAAACAAAACCTTCGTCAAGGTTTTCTGCAGAGATATCCGTGCTTAAAAACCAGGCATCTTCAAGTTGCAATTCATTCCGGTAACCTTCCATGAGCACCAGGTCATCGATGCACCAGAAATAGTGGCTGTTGTTATTGAATTGGAACCGGATCCATACATTGGGCATACCACCGGCAACCTCGGATATGTTAACCTCCGGATAGGGATTGATACAATACCTGTTTGTGGGAGTCGCATACCGCATGTCAAATGAAGCCCAGTGAACGCCCTCATCGTTGCTGATCAAAATCTTAATGTCAGGGTTGCTTCCACAGCATGTTCTGAAATACTGTGACAGCTTTAATATGATCGATGCGCGGTTTGAGCAATTAACGGGAGGCAACTGGAACCACGAATTACCGCCTAATCCCAGGTTGACTCCGTCAACAAAATTATACTCATCCATGGGCAATACAAAAAAGCCGTCATCTGTTGATTTTGAATAGCGGTGTCCGGGTTCAAAGGTATATCTCCCCTTGATGCTGTCGCTGCCTGCCCGCCAGGTCCAGTAATGCCCAAGGTCATTTTCATCCTTGATTTGCCAGCCTGCCGGAAGCGTCCATCCTCGTTCGGCTGTAGGATCCGCAAAGTCGAAAGTTTCAGAGAAGAAAACATCTCCTTCAGCTTTTAACCTTGAATCAGTTGGTGTAACCATCATTTTTTGCTCGGTGGCATAGGGTTGATGGCTGACCGCTTGCTTGATCTTCTGGCCATAAGCCAGACTTACCAAAGCAAGTGATACTAGCAAGAGAGTAAATCTTTTCATAAGCGATTTAATTTAAATGACAGATAATTCCTTGAATGCTAACCAAAATACTGCTTTTATTTGATCTGATCAACCACAAGTGGGTGTTTTTTATGAATAGATGAGAAAAGGCTGCCAGAAGACGGCAGCCTTTTCCGGTAGAGGGGAACAGCTTATTCCAGAATCAATTTTGAAACAGCCCCGTTGATTTTCACAAGATAGATGCCTTTTGCGAAACCCGCAAGATTCAGGCTTTCAGTCTGGCTAAGAACCGATTTATATTCCCTGAAAAACACGGTTTGTCCCTGTAGGGTTGTGATGGTTATGGCAACATCACTCACCTCTTTGTTGGTGATGGCCAGCGTAACGGATTCCATTGCCGGGTTGGGATACAGGGTAAATTCAGTTGAAAGCCGTGTTTCCGGAACGCCAAGAACGCTGATGCCATTGTTATAATTATCGTTGAGGATGGTGTAATACCGGACCATGGCTTCACGGTTCGGACCTCCGTTGGGGAATTCACCGATCGTCCAGCTGCCATTGATTCGATACTTGTATTCGATCTCTTTGAAGGCAGGAATATTGTTCAGGGCAATCGAATAGATTCCGTCACCGTCGGTATCCGAAAGATGATCAGATCCGGCCCAGTTGTTAAACGTGCCGGCAACATCGACAAAATCGGTAGCGGGGTTCATGGATCCTTTCTGGATCTGCTTATTCATGTTTACGTTAAAAACGACGGTTCCGGTTGAGGGTCCTCCTGTTTCCTTGATATTCATCCGGATCATGTTCAGCTTTCCGCCGCATTCGATCCATTCACCGGATTCGATCCAGGCCTGGAGGGTTTTTCCGGAAGGGGTATTGTAGGTTTTGTCGTATCCGATGGAGAAGCGGAACTGACCGTTATTGGCGTGGGATCCGCCGTAATGCCAGGTTTGAATTGCAGCAACGTACTGTCCCGGTTCCAGGAATTCCGATTCCCCATCCTTGTCCAGTTCCACTGTAAGCCATTCGTCCAGATCAGAAGCGCCAATCTGATAGACACCGGAAGATAGCCTTGGAATATATCCTTCCTCGGTAATCTTGTAGATCCAGAACTGGCATTCAAAACCCGGACGGGTGCCGGCACCCGGACGGTCAATCCGTTGAGTTATCAGGGCGCTCAGGCTGTTGACTTCAACCGGGGCGGTAATCTTATACACGGTCCCCAGCAAATCACCATCGCTGTTTCCTCCTGCTGCCCAGCCAGCTGTACTCTGCTGATCCTCATTCAGGTCATCACAGCGTGAATAGATGCTGTCGGAGACGGTCAGGTAAAATGCCCGGCTGTTGTTGCCAGGTACCTGTTCATCCATATCGGACACAGCGTTATAAACGAGGTGGTAATCGCCAAACCCATCGGGCTGGAAAGGCTGGTCCGCCAGTTCAACCGTATCCCTCTCAAGGGTCCAGATATCGGACTTAGCTGAGGTAGCAGAGAAGACCTGGCTTCCGGCCTTGTTAATATTCACCTGCAGGGCAACTCCCTCCTGGTCATTGATGCCCTGGTTCAGAAATGCAGCCCTGAAGGTTTGCTTTCCAAAGTCGGACCCGGGGATAAATTTGTAAGGGATGTAAGGCATGAAGCCTTCCTCATCTTCAGGATCCCCATTGGACATGTATGCCCAGCTTCCTTCCAGGACCAGCTCATTATGGTAGGCTTCTGTCAGCCGGAGGTCATCGATGGCCCAGAAATAGTTGCGGGCCAGAGAGTATTGGAAACGGATGAGAATCTTGGGCATACCGGCGGCAACATCGGAAATATTGATTTCCACATCATTCTTCAGGGCCCAGTCATTCACCCGGGTGCCAAACCTGCAATCATAGGCAGCCCAGTGAACGCCGTCATCATTTGAGATCAGCATGGATATGACATAGGCGTTATCGCAGCAGGTGCGAAACTGCTGGTAAAACTTGACCAATACCGATGATTTCGATGAACAGTCGATCGGCGCCAGCTGGATGAATGCATCCACATTATTAAGCGTCTGCACATTGTCGCGATAATTATAGGCATCGGAAGGAAGAATAAGCCACCCATCCTCAGGGGTGTAAGAGTCAATGCCCGGCAGTTTGGTATAGTACCCGAGGATACTGTCCTTCGACCAGATCCAGAAGTTGCCGAATTCGGTGTTGTCCTGGGAAACCCATCCTTCGGGCCACGACCATCCGCGTGGATTAGAGGGATCGGCGAAGTTAAAGGTGGTTGACCAGAACACATCCCCGTCTCCTTTAAGGTTTTTTGTGAGTTCGTTTTGGGAGGGTGCCTGTTTGTCAAAAGCAGCTGCCGTGATTCCCGGTTTTTGTGCTGTAATCAGCAACGGTACCAGAATTAGAAAAAGTACCAGAGTAAGTTTTTTCATAAATACCTCCTGATTAGAAATTATCAAAAAAAATTCGGGGGATCGGCATGTTGAAATTACCGATAAATGCGTAGAAATTCCAAATAAATGGGATTTTTTTACGAATAGGAGAATAATATTTTTGTAACCGGGTTAAATACTTTGTAAGTGTGGTAACTCAGGTTGTACGGGCATGGCCTTTCATTCGCAGAATGAACTCTTTTTTCTTTCTCTCGCTGACGTCAACCTGGGTGCCATCCTCAAAAACGATGTAACCCCCTCGCCCGGAAATGTACTTTTTCACATATTCCAGGTTAATAAGATGCTTGCTGTGAACCCTTACAAAACTCAGGTCGGCAAGCAGCCGTTCGAAATTGTTAAGGGTCTTGGAAGTGATAATCCGCTGACCTCCCTTAATATAAAACGTGGTGTAGCTGCCATTGGCTTCGCAGCGAACGATATCGGCAATCTTGTAAACGTCAAACCCATCCATGGAGGAGAGGATGATCCGTTCGTTGTGGTTGTTCAGGCTGTCTTTCAGCACGGCAACCCGATCGCCGAAACTCTCTTCTTTCCGGATCTTCTCAAACCTTTCTACTGCCTGCTGAAGTTTTTCGGCACTGATAGGTTTCAGCAGATAGTCGAGGGCCGAAAAATCGAAGGCTTTGAGTGCATATTGGTCATAGGCAGTAGTAAAAACAACCTCAAATCCGGAATGACCCACCTCTTCAAGGACTTCAAACCCTTGTCCGTCAGGCAGGGCGATGTCGAGAAAAACAAGTTCCGGCTTCAGGTTGTCAATCAGCTCTATTGCCGAAGCCACGGTCTGAGCGGATCCGATAACCTGCACGTCGGGGCAATATTTCTGCAGAAGAATAGCCAGTGCTTCCAGGCTGTTATCTTCATCGTCCACGATGATGGCTTGTATGAGGCTGGACATAACGGTAACGGGTTAAGTTTAATATAAAAGTACGATGAATTTCGGAAAGATAAAACCGGGGAAGTTTTTTATACTTTCCTCATCATACGGGAAATGGTTCTGAAAATTCCGTCCGGATCAAATCCGCATTCTTTATAGAGTTGTCTTTGTGTGCCCTGTTCGATAAATTCATCCGGGATACCGAGCATCTGAATATTTGCCCTGTATCCGTGGAGGGCGCTGAATTCAGCTATGGCGCTGCCAAACCCTCCGATGATGGAATTGTCTTCCACCGTCAGGATTTGAGGAAATTTACTGAAGATTTCGTGAAGCAGTTCTTCATCGAGCGGTTTTACAAAACGCATGTCATAGTGGGCGGGTACCAGACCCTCTTTTTTAGCGCCCGCAATTGCTTTAACCACGAGATTTCCCGGGTGTCCGATGCTTAAAACGGCCAGACCTGTGCCTTCACTGATCAGCCGGCCTTTACCCACGCGAATCTCGGCGAAGGGACGACGCCAGTCGGGAAGAACCCCCTGGCCGCGAGGATAGCGAATAACGAACGGGCCGTGATTGTCAAGCTGGGCGGTGTACATCAGGTTTCTGAGTTCCTCCTCGTTCATCGGGGCCGAAACGATCAGATTAGGGATCAGCCGCATGTAGGAGAGATCGAAACTGCCGTGATGTGTGGGCCCATCGGTTCCAACAAGACCTCCCCGGTCAAGGCAGAATACCACCTGAAGTTTCTGCAGGGCGACATCATGGATAACCTGGTCATAGGCCCTCTGCATGAAGGAGGAGTAGATATTGCAAAAAGGGATACACCCCTGGGTGGCCAGCCCGGCTGAAAAGGTTACGGCATGCTGTTCGGCAATTCCCACATCAAAGGTCCTGTCCGGCATCTTTTCCATCATGTAGGTAAGGGAGGATCCCGTTGGCATTGCCGGAGTTATCCCCATGATCCGCTCATTCTGTTCGGCAAGTTCAAGGAGGGTTAGTCCAAAAACATCCTGATATTTAGGCGGAAATCCCGGAGTCTCTTCCCGGATGATTTCACCGGTGAGCTTGTTAAATTTACCGGGAGCATGGTAGGCGGTCTGGTGGAGCTCCGCCTGTTCAAATCCCTTACCTTTTTTTGTCAGGATATGAAGAACCTTGGGCCCCTCGATGTTGCGCATGTCCCCCAGAATTTTAACCAGGTGGATCACATCATGCCCGTCAAGGGGCCCAAAATATCTGAAATTCAAGGCTTCGAACAGGTTACTCTGCTTGAGTATCATGTGTTTAATCGCATTCTCGAGGGTTTGAGCCATCCTGCGCGTGTCAGGCCCGATCTTGCTTAACACGCCGAGAATTTTCCAGGTTTCATCCTTAAACCGGTTCCAGGTCCGGGAGGTGGTGATGTCCATCAGATAATCGCTGATCGCCCCACGATTGGGGTCAATGGCCATATTGTTGTCATTCAGGATTACCAGAATGTTTGACCGTTCTAATCCGGCATTGTTAAGAGCTTCGAAGGCCATGCCTCCTGTGAGGGCGCCATCGCCGATCACAGCCACAGTTCTACGGTCATGTTCGCCTTTCCGGTTTGCCGCCACGGCCATGCCGAGGGCGGCGGAGATGGATGTTGAGGAGTGTCCGGTTCCGAATGAGTCAAAGGGACTTTCAGAAATTTTAGGAAAACCGCTGATTCCCTTGAATTTGCGGTTCGTGTTAAACACATCCCGGCGGCCTGTCAGGATTTTATGGCCGTACGCCTGATGACCGACATCCCAGACGATCTGATCATAGGGCGTATTATAAACGTAGTGGAGTGCAACCGTGAGTTCAACAACGCCTAGGCTGGCGCCGAAGTGGCCGGGATTGCAGGAAACCTCATCGATGATGAAATTCCTCAACTCGGTGCAAACGTGCAGTAAATCGACCTCTTTGAGCTTTTTAAGGTCGGCAGGACTATTTATGGCATTCAGTAGGGTGAATTTGTTTTCTTCCATATTTTCCCGGCGGAAGAAGGACGTTAGATCGTCATAATGTCCTTTTCTTTTGCTGCGAGTTTTTCGTCGATTTGTCGGATATATTTATCGGTCATCTCCTGGACGAGATCTTCAGCATCTTTTTCAGCATCTTCAGAGAGGCCGTCCTTGATTAATTTTTTGAGCTGGTCATTGCCTTCGCGACGGTTATTACGGACTCCCACGCGGGCATTCTCCCCTTCGGTTTTCACCCGTTTAACCAGGTCGCGCCTACGGTCTTCGGTCAGCATCGGAACGTTTATGCGGATGATTTCACCGTTATTCATTGGGGTAAGGCCCAGGTTTGCAGCCAGGATTGATTTTTCGATCTGGTCGATCATGTTTTTTTCCCAGGGCTGAATGGCAAGGGTGCGTGGATCCGGTGTATTGATGTTGGAGATCTGCTGAAGCGGTGTGGGATTACCGTAGTAATTTACCATAATGCCATCGAGCATGTGAACATTGGCGCGCCCTGCCCTGATTTTGGACAGCTCATTGTCGAGATGCTTCAGGGAGCGCTGCATTTTTTCCTCGGTATCTTCAAGGATGAGTTCAACTTCTTCGTTCATCGCAAATTCAATTTAACATTCAAGGAGTGCAAAATTATCTATTTGCTGGCTAAATATGGACGACCGTACCGATTTTTTCTCCTGAGAGCAATCTTTTCAGGTTATCCGGCTGGTTCATGTCAAAGACGATTACGGGGAGGTTGTTTTCCTTGCAGAGGGTAAAGGCTGTCTGATCCATAATTTTGAGATTCAGGTTTATAGCCTCGTCAAAAGTGAGGGATTCATACCGGACTGCCGACTTGTCCTTTTCCGGATCGCTGGAATAGACCCCATCGACACGGGTGCCCTTGATCAGGACTTCAGCGTCGATTTCGACACCCCGGAGTGCTGCCGTTGTGTCGGTGGTGAAGAACGGATTACCGGTACCACCCGAGAAAATGCAGATTTCACCTGAGGTCAGTGCCTGGTTGACCTTATCCCGGTTCCAGTATTCTGCCACCGGTTCCATCCGTATCGAGGTAAACAGGCGTGAAGGAACCTTTACCTTTGAAAATGCGGATTGAAGGGAGAGCCCGTTAATTACGGTTGCCAACATGCCCATATAATCGCCTTTCACGCGGTCGTAGCCGGCGCGGGCACCCGAGAGCCCCCTGAAAATATTTCCACCGCCGATCACAAGGCCGGTTTCAATTCCCATTTGCCGGATTTCGGCAACCTGGGCGGCGAAGCTTTCCAGCTTAATGATATCGATGCCATGGCTCGATTGGCCAAGCAGGGATTCTCCTGAGAGCTTGAGGAGAATTCTTTTATATGTTTTCATGATTGAGGGTATATAATCCGAAAGATAACAAAAAATCCCGGTGGATGCCGGGATTTTGGGGTATCGGAATTGAATCCTGATGGATTGCTTAGTCATTAAGCGTAAAGCGGACAAAACCCAGGACGGTGAGGTCCTTTTCAGTGTGGCTCAGGTAATCAGCGACGGTAATTTTGTGATCCTTAATGAAATCCTGGCTCAGCAGGGTGTTTTCCTTAAAGAACCGCATAAGTTTACCCTGTGCGATCTTGTCAACGATGTTTTCGGCCTTGCCTTCCTCGATGGCCTGGGCCCGGCCGATCTCCAGTTCCTTGTCGATGATGTTCTGGGGAACGCTGTCTTTGCTTACGGAAACGGGCTTCATGGCAGCGACCTGCATGGCAACGTCTTTTCCGACCTGAATGTCAGCAATCTTTTTGTTGAGGCTGACCAGGGTGGCGAGGCGGTTGCCGGGATGAATGTAAGGAATGACCTGGGGTGACTCAAGGCATTTGAAGAAGGAGAGGTCAACCTTCTCACCGGTAACCCCGGTCAGGTTGATGACTTCACTCTCGATTGTATGTCCGCCGAGGGTCAGTTGCTTAACCTGATCCAGTGATGTTGCTTTGGCTGCAATGGCAGCGTCAGCAATCTGAAACGCTTTTTTTATGAAGTCTTCGTTCTTGGCAACAAAGTCGGTTTCGCAGTTTAGCACGATAACGACGCCAAAAGTATGGTCGTCATTAGTTTTAGCGATAACGGCGCCCTCAGTGGCTTCACGGTCGGCACGCTTTGATGCGATTTTTTGTCCTTTTTTCCTGAGAATATCGATAGCCAGGTCAAAATCACCATTGGTTTCCGAGAGGGCCTGCTTGCAGTCCATCATACCGGCACCGGTCATTTGACGCAGTTTGGCTACGTCAGCAGCTTTAATTTCAGCCATGATGTTTTATTTTTTGAGTTATTCAGTGTTTTCTGAAGCACCCTCTTCGGCACTTGCCCTGGAGATACGCTTACGAACTGTTTTCTTTACGGGAGCATCATCTTCCTCTTCTTCCGAGTCAGATTTTTTCGGCTTGGCGGTTGTGCCTTCCTTGTCCTTTTCGATTTTCCGCTCATTGAGGCCCTCTTCGATGGCATTGCAAATGATGTCGGTAATGAGGAAAATGGATTTTGAGGCATCATCGTTTGCCGGAATGGCGAAATCGACTTTTTCCGGATCGGAGTTGGTATCGACCATGCCGAAAACCGGAATGTTCAGTTTCCTGGCTTCGTTAACTGCGATATGTTCTTTGGAAACATCAACCACAAAAAGGGCAGCCGGAAGACGTGTGAGGTCCTTGATACTGCCCAGCAGTTTTTCAAGCTTCGCACGCTGGCGGGCGACCTGGAGACGCTCGCGTTTCGAGAGGTGGTCGTAGGTACCGTCGATAGTCATTTTGTCAATGGAGAGCATCTTTTTAACGGCTTTCCTGACGGTAGGGAAGTTGGTGAGCATGCCGCCCGACCAGCGTTCCACCACAAACGGCATCCCGGTTTTGGCAACCCGTTCGGCAACAATTTCTTTAGCCTGTTTTTTTGTAGCTACAAAAAGGACTTTACGGCCGGATTTTGCAATGCGTTTCATTGCTTCGGCAGCCTCGTCGATCTTATGTGCGGTTTTGTGCAGGTCAATAATGTGGATCCCGTTCTTCTCCATGAAGATGTAGGGAGCCATGTTGGGGTTCCACTTCCGCTTGAGATGGCCGAAATGAACGCCTGCATCGAGCAGTTCCTGAAAATTTGTTCTGGGCATAATTATGTTCTTAGTTTACATTCTGATTCAGCAACCTGATGGTAGCTCCGGCAACAAAGCCATCGGAAGTCCGCCAGGTTTAGATACTAAACTAAACTCTGATACAGAGAATATTAGCGTTTTGAGAACTGGAAACGTCTCCTGGCACCCGGCTGGCCTGGTTTCTTACGTTCAACCACTCTCGGGTCACGTGTGAGAAAACCGCTGGCACGCAGGGTCTTTTTGCATTCCGGATCGATCATAACCAGTGCACGGGCGATAGCCAGACGAAGAGCTTCGGCCTGTCCTTTGATACCGCCGCCATCGAGATTGGCGCGGATGTCATATTTCCCGATTACTTCAAGGACGCTCAGCGGTTGTTTAACAATAAACTGAAGCTGGTCCATGGGGAAGTAGTCAGCCAGGTCACGTTTGTTGATTGTGATCTGCCCTTTGCCTTCGTTAACAATAACGCGGGCAATAGCCGCTTTCCTTCTGCCGATTGCATTGATCATTTCCATGAATTCTGTATCCTGTTATTTTAATTCAATAGTTTTCGGTTTCTGTGCTTCGTGCGGATGCTCGTTTCCGGCATAAACATGAAGGTTCTTAAATACTTCGCGACCCAGACGGGTTTTCGGGAGCATACCGCGAACGGCATGTTCGATCAGGCTGGTCGGATTTTTTGCCATCATGGCAGCCGGGGTCAGCTCTTTCTGTCCTCCGGGGAAACCGGTATAGGAGAAATGAACCCGGTCGTTCATTTTGTTGCCGGTCAGGCGAACCTTTTCCGCATTGATCACGATGACATTGTCACCGCAGTCAACATGAGGGGTAAAACTGGGCTTATGCTTGCCACGAAGCATGCTGGCTACTTCGGATGAAAAACGCCCCAAAACAGCATTGGTTGCATCGATCACCACCCATTCCTTAACGACCGTTGCCTTATTGGCTGAGATGGTCTTGTAGCTTAACGTATTCACTGTAATCCGTCTGTTTAATTAATATGCTGATCCATCATTCGTTGGCTTAGCCTCGAACGAATTGGAGTGCAAAAATACAATTATTTTTTTACTCACCAAGTTTATCAACCAGTATTTTGTTGAAAACTCGGCAAATGGCAGCAGGAGTGCCGGCCGGTGGTATTGTTAAAAGCGGCCTACCGAAGACTCGATCTGTCGCGTGATTTCAAGCGCGGCATATCCTTCCTCCAGATCCGACAACGGCCTCTTGCCCATCTGCAGGGCATGGATAAAATTGATGCACTGGCGTGCAGTCTCTTCATCATTATGGTAATCCAAAGTAGTTACAGGTCCTGGGGACTCCACGACCGGCCAGAGCTGATGAACGGTCCAGCCTTCAGAGCCTGGTTTTTTAATGCTGCTGCATCCTCTTGCAAGGTCGATGAAGACCAGCCCGGTTTCCTGCAGAA
The DNA here is from genome assembly GCA_001769295.1 of Bacteroidetes bacterium GWF2_49_14. GTDB lineage: Bacteria > Bacteroidota > Bacteroidia > Bacteroidales > UBA12481 > UBA12481. The sequence continues at coordinate 28,296 of MEOR01000053.1, forward strand.
TTTCAATTTCCCTGACCGCCTGGCCTATTCCCTGCCTCACCGCCAGGCTGATTACGGATCCGTTATGGAATTCAATGCGGGTATCAATCTGGAATAGCTTACCGGAACCAAGGAATGCCGCATGGGTCCTGACTTTTTTTGCCTGGCTGCCTGTTAACCCCAGGACCAGGTCGAGGTCCGCCAGGATTTCGTGAAATATCCGCTGCGGATTTTCTTCGGACCGGAATTCCGGGAGGTGGTGGGTAAGCCGGATATGCTGGGGATGGCTGATGTGCGCAAGCGAGCTCCTGAATACCAGCCGGTGCCGCTCGGAATGTCCAACCTGGACCTGAACCCTTGCTTCCTGAGCCAGCTTGACAAGGGATTCTGCCTGATCCGTGAAATCCGAAACCGGAAACCCCAGTGAAAGATGCCGGGACCTGCGGATTACATTGATGGCCTCGTCCATGCCTCCGTTGATCTTTTCGGGAATCCAGATCAGGTCCGACTGATCGATCAGCTTGTCAATGGCCTCACCAGGCGACGAGAGCGGATTTATCCAACCGGAAACCGAAGAACCGCTCGCCTCCGCCATTCCCCGAAGAACATCGGGCCATTTCTGGCCCTGAGCCAATATTCCGACCAAATACATCGTTTTTTATACAAATAAACCGGATTATTTTCCGAAAGAGGGCTTAAAACCGGACAACTTATCAAAACCTGTTGTGGAAAACCTAAATTTGGCTCAGATATTTGATCATGAACCCTGATTTCCGCTATCCCTGGCTCTCTTTCAGAAATGCATACCTGCTGGTCATGCTGGTGATGCTGGGAAGCCTGCCGCTATCAAAATATGTGGCCAGTGCCTCCCAGATCATTCTGGTCGCCCTATGGCTGGTTGAAGGGCGTTTTCCTGAAAAATGGAAACGATTCCGGGAAAGGCCGGCCATCTGGGTTTCCATTCTGATAGTTGCCGTTTTGTTGATCGGAATGCTCTGGACCCGGGATATCGCTTTTGGTTTTCATGACCTTAAGCTAAAACTTCCCCTCCTGTTACTTCCAATCGTTTTTGGAACGATCCCGCAGGTCACCCATAAGGAGCTGCGCTTCCTCCTCCTGGGCTTTGTCCTTGCCGTATTTACCGGCACCCTTTTCAGCCTGAGTATCATGCTGGGATTCGGCCCTGCAGACTATACCTCCGACCGTGAAACCAGCCTTTTTATTTCGCATATCCGTTTTGCCCTGATGATCGATCTTGCGGTGTTTATTTTGTTTTACTATATCGTGAATCCGGGGGGCAAAATGGGCGACCGGGATGTCAAAACGGGCGCACGGGATGTCAAAACGGGCGACCGCAGGTCGCCCCTACAGGGACGGTCTTTTGCCTTTCGCCTTTTGCCTTTCGCCGTGTACCTGATTGTATTCCTGTTTCTGCTGAAATCCCTCACCGGGCTGGTGGTGCTGATTCTGGGAGGGATGATTCTTGCTTTAAGATGGGGTCTTAAACAATCGGACCTCATGGTAAAATGGTTTGTTGTGGTGAGCGTGGCAACACTGCCTTTGCTTGTGGCTGTCTACCTCTCCGATCAGGTGAGCAAGTTTGCCACCGTAAGGGATAACCTGGAAAACCTCGACCGCGTTACCGCCGGGGGAACGGTTTACTGGCACGATATGGAAAACCGGATGACAGAGAATGGTTACCGGGTGGGCCTGTACCAGTGTGAGCCCGAGATGCGGGACGCCTGGAACAAACGAAGCAACCTGAAATATGACGGCCTGGACCATAAGAACCAGGAACTTAAATATACCCTGATCCGATACCTGACTTCGCTTGGACTTCGAAAAGATGCTTATGGAGTTTCGCAGTTATCCGAACAGGATGTGAGCCTGATTGAGAAAGGTTTTGCCAATTCCCTGTACCGCCAGCCAAAGCGCCTTCGGGTCAGGATTTATGAAACCATCTGGGAGGTAGATCAATACCGGAAGGGTGCAAACCCCAGCGGTCACAGCGTTACCCAGCGGCTGGAGTATCTCAAAACCGGCTGGGCAATTTTCCTTGACCACCCCTGGATCGGCGTTGGAACCGGAGATACCCGCGATTCCTTTGACCAAAAATACACTGAACTTCAATCAAGGCTCGATCCGGCCTGGAGACTCCGTGCTCACAACCAGTTCCTCTCCTTCCTGATAGCCTTTGGAATCATCGGGTTTATTCTGATCATGACTTCATTGATTCTTCCGGCAATTCTCGAGAAACGGTTTGGGTCCTATTTTGTCCTGATGTTTTTCATCACGGCAATGCTCTCATTCCTGAACGAAGATACCCTGGAAACCCAGGCTGGCGTAGCGTTTTTTGCAGTGTTCTATGCGCTGTTTGTATTTGGGACTGATGAGAAGTGACCGGGTACCGGTTGCCGGTTGCCAGTTGACGGTTAGCGGTTTTGACAGAACCCCTCTTCATACTTATTACTTAAACTAACATAGCTGGACGGTCAGCCTAGCCTGCCTTATTCCTTATTACTTCAATCTTTTCCCTTACTTTTGCCTTTTGCCTTTTGCCTTGTGCCTTTAAGTTATGAAAACCCAGGACATAGAATTTTTGTCAAAATCGATTCTCCTTGCAAGGGAGAGCGTAGCCCGGGGCGGAGGCCCTTTCGGCGCTGTGATTGCAAAGGAAGGAATTATTGTGGCCGAAGCGGCCAACCAGGTGATTGGAATCCCCGATCCAACTGCACATGCCGAGGTCCAGGCAATCCGGTTGGCGGCAATAAACTTGGATACGTTTGATCTCTCCGGTTGCACTTTATATACCTCCTGCGAGCCCTGTCCGATGTGTCTGGGTGCGATTTACTGGTCGCGGATAAGCCGCGTGGTGTATGCAGCAGACCGGCAAGATGCGGACAGAGCCGGTTTCCGCGACGCTGAGCTGTACCAGGAAATGTCGGCAGATCCGACTCACCGGATCATTCCGTTCGAACATCTGAAACTGCCGGCGAGCGGCAAGGAATTTGACGACTGGTTTGACTCGGATATCAAGATCGATTATTAGGGCTGTCAGGTATGCAAGTAGAAAGAACCCCTCTGCCGAAGGAATTCTTCACACGGGATGTTATTGAGGTTGGACCGCAGTTACTCGGCAAAATTCTGGTCAGAACATTCAGCGACGGGACCCAAATCCGACTACCAGTTTCGGAAATTGAGATATACCGTGGTGGGGAGGACCTGGCCTGCCACGCAAGCAGGGGAATTACCGAACGTAACCGCATAATGTTTGGAGTAGGCGGCTATATTTATATGTATCTGGTTTATGGCATGCACTGGATGTTCAATATTGTTACCGGACCGGCCGGCCACCCCGAGGCGCTGCTGGTGAGGGGGATCGGAGAAATAATTGGGCCGGGGAAGGTAACGAAACACCTCGGGATGGATCGCTCCTTCTACGGAGAACCCCTATTTAACTCGTCAAAGATCTATATTGAGGATGCACCAACCGTAAAACAATATCAAACAGGACCGCGTATCGGAATCAATTATGCCGGAGAACCCTGGCTGAGCATCCCCTGGCGCCTCTATTTGTAGAGACGCATCATTATGCGTCTCTACCCCCCCCCCATGCCCCCATGCCCCCATACCCCCATGCCCCTGTGCCCTTGTGCCCTTACCCCCCCTTCCTCTTCAGGTTCGCCATAAAGAACCCCTCATCCAGAACCATGTAAATGCTCCAGGAATGATCCATCCTCCCGGTGTCAAAATGATAATAGGGTTCAAAGCGGAATGCAACCCGAAGAAAATCGGTCAGGTTGCGCTGAAACTGGTACTTGAGAACCAGCATTTCCCGGGAAGCCCGGTAATAGGTGGGATCTTTCACGCTGGTTGAGAGGAAAACAGGCATGCCGTTCGGAGCACTGAAATTGAGAGCTTTCCAATAGCCGGCTTCAAAACTTCCGATACGGGTATCCAGCCCGAAACGGGTATAACTGCCACGTCCATACGGAATTGTAATTCGATCATCAGGGTTTACCTCGATAAATTCCAGGAAATTCTGTACCCCGTATATGCTCCTGATAAAGCCTTTCTGAAACGACTGGCTCAATCTCAGTCCGTGAACCAGGTTCAGTTTTGTTCCGCCCGGCCCCCAGTAGTTGTCTATCTCTCCGCCGACATGATGAAATACCATGCTGAAGGGGGCTGTCAGGCCTAACCCTTTCCAGTCAAGCAGACGGAATTCAGAATTCACGGCTGCCTGGAACATTTCCGGAAAAGGATCGGCTGCTTTAATGAACTGCTCCCAGTTAAGCCACACATCGGAATGGAAATTCGGATAGTTCCACAACAGTTGGATCCCGTTTTCACTATTGTTGATCAGGTAGTCCTCGAAATTCTGGATCGGCTCAATCAGCCCGTGGTTGGTGGTACCGTAAAGGGTACCGAAAATCAGGCTGAAATGTTCGGTGGCATCATAGCGGATGCTGATCACCGGAAGTTTCCGGTCGAAAGAATCCCTGCCAAAATATTTTAACAGGTGTACGCCTCCGCGAATGGTGGTTTTACGGTCCGGATGATACTCGATTACCGGCTCAAAATAGAGGCCAACGAGCGTCTGCCCGGAAACGAAGTTGTTTTTAAACTCGTTATTCTTATAAAAACTTGTGCTTTTAAGCCGCACGTTCAAAGACCCCGCGATGACGGAGTCTTCGGAGGGAGGATCCTGGAATGCGGGGTATTCGGGCCAGAGGGGACGGACGACCGATGACAGATGACCGATGTTTACCATCTTCAGGCTATCGTCCGTCATCCGTCGTCCGTCGTCCGTCGTCTGACCGACCCCGGTCAAACTCGAAGCGATCCAAAGAATCAGTATGGCCCAAGGAGTTCTCAATCGTTCTTGTATAAACAGGTGAAAGTACACAATTTCGGGGTGAAGCTGATTATGCTACATTTGCGGCATGAAGATCGGCGCCATACAATTACCCGAGCGTCCCCTGGTGCTGGCACCGATGGAGGATGTCACGGATCTCCCGTTCCGGGTTATGTGCAAGCGTTTCGGGGCCGACCTGATGTTTTCCGAGTTTGTTTCCTCAGACGCGCTGATCCGTAATGTGAATTCCACTCTTAAAAAGATGGAGATCAGCCCGGAGGAACGCCCATACGGCATACAGCTTTATGGGCGCCAGATCGGTCCGGTGGTGGAGGCTGCAAAAATCGCAGAGGAGCATGGTCCCGACCTGATCGATCTGAATTTTGGCTGCCCGGTGAAAAAAGTAGCCTTGAAGGGTGCTGGGGCCGGGCTTTTGCGTGATATTCCGCTGATGATCCGCATGACATCCGAGGTGATTAAGGCAACCGGCCTGCCGGTCACGGTAAAAACCCGTCTCGGATGGGATGACAACAGCAAGGTGATTGTTGAACTGGCTGAACGGTTGCAGGATACGGGGATTGCCGCCCTGACGATCCATGGCCGTACCCGTGCCCAGATGTATACCGGTGAGGCCGACTGGACCCTGATCGGTGAGGTGAAGAACAACCCGAGAATGCATATCCCGATCATCGGGAATGGTGACATTGATTCAGCGTCCCGGGCAAAGGAAGCTTTTGACCGGTACGGGGTGGATGCGATTATGATTGGCCGTGCCGCCATCGCCCGTCCGGCGATTTTCCGTGAAGCCCGCCATTATCTCGACACCGGTGAGTTGCTTCCTCCACTGACGGTGAAGGAACAGGCCGGATTGCTGCGTGACCATATCGCACTGGTATCACCCGGACGGGAGGAGCTAAGGGCTGTGCGGTCGATGCGGCGATTTTTTGCGGTATGCTTCAAAGGTCTTCCTGATTACAAGGAGACGCGCGTCAGGCTTCTGCGGGCTGAAACCTTTGAGGAGGTGGAGAGCATGATCACCTATATTGTGAATCGCTGGGGGGAAATGCAGGCCTATTCATCGGCCGACCCAGGAGCAAAATAGCGTTTCTTCATCACCCTGAGAGGGACCCATGCGGCCATCAGTCCAACCAGCCCGACCATCCCGGTTACTACCAGAAAATCAGTGAATAGCAGCCTCACCGGATAAATATCCACCACGAAGGAACCGGATGATGGAAAACGCAGGATACCCAGCCACTGTTGTAACAGGCAGACCACCACCCCCAGGATCAGTCCGGAAACCATCCCGATACCCGTAACCAGCAAGCCTTCCCATAGAAAAATCCGACGGACTGCAGCCCTTCTTGCACCCATTCCCTGAATCATCTGCATGTCCGCCCTCTTTTCCAGCATCAGCAGGGTAAGTGAAGAGATCGTATTGAAGGAGGCTATGATCAGAATAAACCCTAAAATCAAAAAAATCGCCCATTTTTCAGCGGCCATCACCCGGTAAAACTCCGTGTGCTGTTCCAGCCGGTCGGCTACCTTATAATCCGCCCCAAAGAGGCGGACAATATCTGCCTTGACCTGCGCTATCCGGGCCGTGCCATTTAAGCTGACCTCGAGGGCACTTATTTCGCTCTTTCTGTAGCCGAAAACATCGCGTGCAAAATCCAGCGGGACAATGAAATACTTGGAATCATATTCCTGCTGGACCGCGAATACTCCCGACGGGAACAAGTACCGGTGATTGATCGCACGGATCGGATCCAGAATAATTTTGTCGGTGCGCCTGGGGACATACACATGAACAGGGTTTATAAAATTAAGCCCGATACCCAGCTGTCCGGCCAGTTCCTGCCCCATCACTCCCATCGGAACCCCTTCCTGCTCCAGTTTGAACTCACCATCTATCAGCATGGTATCGATGCCCGAAATCCGTTCAAACTCAGATCCGACCCCTTTAAGGGTGGCAACCGCCTGCCGGTCTCCGTATTTCAGCAGGGCATTTTCCTCAAGAACGCTGCACCACATGGCTATTCCCGGTATCTTGGACAGGCTTTCGAGGCGGGTGGAATCAACAGTAAAGGTTTTACCCTCCACCACTGTTATCTTAATCTCCGGATCAAAGGAGTTAAAGAGGGAACGTATGAGGTGATCGAGCCCGTTGAAGGCGGAAAGAACGATGATCAGAGCCATCGTGCCAAGGGTTATTCCTGCAACGGAAATTCTTGATATCCAGTTGATAATATGCCGTGATCGCCGGGCTTTTAAGTACCGGAAAGCTATGAAAAGCGGGAGATTCATTGTTTTAGCAGCACGTCGATCCGTTCGGCATAGTCCATCGAATCATCGATATAAAAGCGGAGTTCGGGTATATGGCGGACCTGTTTGGCGATTTTCTTTCCCAGTTCAAACCGGATCGTCTTAACATGGCTTTCGAGGTCCTTAACCACCGGCTCTGCCTTGGCAGAGGGGAATATGCTGAGGTATACCCTGGCCTGACCGAGATCGGGACTTATGCGAACCGCGGTGACGGAGATGAGGCTCCCCTGTCCAAGCTCCTTGCCGTTTTCACGAAAATATTCGGCCAGCTCCTTTTGGATCAGCCGTGAAATTTTCAGCATTCTTGTTGAATCCATTACGCTCCTCCTGTCGGTTAATTGGACCCCCAAAGGTAATCAAACCCAACTAAAGGAGGAATTCCTATCTTTGCCCCGGTTTCAGAAAGGACAAAATAAGCATGAAGGAAACAGTACTCAGCGGCATACGATCAACCGGGAATCTCCACCTGGGCAACTATTTCGGAGCCATCCGCAACTTTGTAAAGATGCAGCAGGAATATAACTGCTATTTTTTTGTTGCCGACTGGCATTCCCTAACCACGCATCCCACCCCGGCCGACCTGCATGGCAATGTGCGGACGGTGCTGGCAGAGTACCTGGCCTGCGGAATTGATCCTGAAGCAGCCACTCTCTATGTACAGAGCGATGTTCCGGAGATTGCCGAGCTGTACCTTCTGATGAACATGAATGCATATGTTGGTGAACTTCAGCGTACCACTTCCTTCAAGGACAAAGTAAGGAAGCAGCCCGACAACGTGAATGCCGGACTATTGACCTATCCGGTACTCATGGGCGCCGATATTATCATTCACCGGGCCAACAAGGTGCCGGTGGGCAAGGACCAGGAGCAGAATATTGAGATGGCCCGGAAGTTTGCGCGCCGTTTCAACACCCTGTATGGCATTGAATATTTTCCCGAGCCGGAGGGATTCAGTTTCACCGGTAACCTGATTAAGATTCCGGGGCTCGACGGCACCGGAAAGATGGGGAAATCCGAAGGCAATGCCGTGAACCTGGCCGATGACGAAAAGACAATCCGGAAAAAGGTTATGAGTGCAGTTACCGACAGCGGTCCAACTAAAAAGCACCAGAAACCGGCAGAGCCGATCGCCAATCTTTTTGCCCTCATGGATGTGGTCAGCACCCCTGATACCGTTGCTCATTTTAAACATCTTTATTCAGAATGCGATATCCGCTACGGAGATCTTAAGAAGCAGCTCGCCGAAGATATCCTCAAAGTCACCCTTCCGATCCGCGAACGAATTCTGGGGATCAGCAACGATTCCGCTTACCTGAAGAAAGTGGTCAGGCTGGGCGCTGAAAAGGCCCGCGAAAGCGCCGGGAAGACGCTGAGGGAAGTTAGAGAGATTATTGGGTTTAGAGAATTTTAAGGCTCAAGGCACAAGGCGCAAGGCGCAAGTAAGGTGAACGAACCCTTACTTGTGCCTTGTGCCTTGTGCCTTGTGCCTTATTTTCTGGGATAATCCAGGTTATAGTGTAGTCCCCGGCTCTCTTTCCTCTGCCGGGCATGCTTGACAATCAGATAGGCTACCTTAATGGCATTCCGTAGTTCGCAAAGCTTCACCGACACGGTTGATCGGGCATAGAGTTCATCCGTTTCCCTGTATAATATATAGATCCGGTCGATGGCACGCTTGAGGCGGGCATTGGTGCGAACAATCCCGACATAGTTTGTCATGATGGACTGCAGTTCGCGGGTGCTTTGGGTGATGAGAACCATCTCTTCGGGGATCCTGGTGCCGGTATCGTCCCATTTCGGGATACCCTGCTGCCATTTTATTTCCTGAATTTTGCCGATTGAGTCTATTGCCGCGCGGTGTGCAAACACCACTGCCTCCAGCAGCGAATTGGAGGCCAGGCGGTTGGCTCCGTGAAGGCCCGTACAGGCCACTTCACCCGCAGCATAGAGGTTACGGATGGTTGTCTGTCCGTTCTCATCCGTATAAATTCCACCGCCAAGATAATGCGCTGCCGGAACCACCGGAATCGGCCGGGTGGTCATGTCAATGCCAATTGAGAGGCACTTTTTGTGAATATTGGGGAAATGGTCTTTCAGTTCTTCTGCATTGAGATGGGTACAATCCAGCAGGACGTAATCCTCGCCGCGGTTTTTCAACTCGGTATCAATGGCCCTGGCGACGATATCCCTGGAAGCCAGCGAGCCCCGGGGGTCATACTTATTCATGAATTCGACGCCGTCCTGCGTCTTGAGTATTCCACCAAAACCTCGTACTGCCTCAGTAATGAGGTAAGAAGGCCTTTCTCCCGGATTGTAGAGACTGGTAGGATGGAACTGGAAGAACTCGGTATTGGCTACATAGGCCTTGGCCCGATAGGCCATTGCGATCCCATCTCCGGTTGCAATGGGGGGATTGGTGGTGGTCTGATAAATATATCCGCTGCCGCCGGTAGCCAGGAGGGTGACTTTGGAAAGGATCGTCTCAACCTTGTTGGTTTCAATGTTAAGGGTATAGGCGCCGAAGCATTCAATACCGGGATTTCCCCTGAAAACCGGACGGCCCAGATGATGCTGAGTAATCAGGTCAAGCGCGAAGGATTTTTCAAAAATGGTGATGTTGGGATGGTTCCGCACATTGCTCGACAGGGCGCGCATGATTTCGGCTCCGGTATTGTCCTTGTGATGCAGGATCCGGTGTTCCGAATGGCCGCCTTCACGGTTCAGGTTGAACTTGCCATCGGTGTTCCGGTCGAAATTGGCTCCCCATTCGATCAGATTTTCAATCTGTTCAGGTGCTTCCTTAACCACCATCCGCACGATTTTCTCATCACAGAGACCGTCACCGGCGAAAAGCGTATCCTGAACGTGCTTCTCCATATTGTCCGGTGCATACATCACGGAGGCAATGCCACCCTGGGCATACCAGGTATTGGTCTCCTCCAGAACGGTCTTGGAAATCAGGATAACCTTACCGTGATCCGCTACCTGCAGGGCAAATGACATTCCTGCGAGGCCGCTTCCGATCACCAAAAAATCTGTTTTGTGCTCCATGGTGGCTAAAAATCGGGTAAAATTAAGGATTTCCCCTATTTTTGAGGCCGATATACCGATATATATATACAATGAACCAGGAAGAAGTATTTAAGAAGCTCGTATCGCACTGCAAAGAGTACGGTTTTGTATTTCAGTCGTCGGAGATTTATGACGGGCTGAGTGCCGTGTATGATTATGGCCAGTACGGTGTTGAGCTCAAGAATAATATCAAGAAATACTGGTGGGACTCCATGGTTCTGCTGCATGAAAACGTGGTCGGACTCGATTCGGCCATTTTCATGCACCCCACCATCTGGAAAGCCTCGGGGCATGTCGATGCTTTCAATGATCCGCTGATCGACAACAAGGATTCGAAGAAGCGGTATCGCGCGGATGTGCTGATCGAGGAGGAGCTGGCAAAACTGGAAGGCAAGATTGACAAGGAGGTAGAGAAGGCCCGTAAACGTTTTGGGGAGACTTTCGATGAAGGCATGTTTCGTCAGACTAACGGCCGGGTTCTTGAGGTCCAAACCAAATATGACGCCCTGCATGACCGTTTTGCCAAAGCCCTGAATGATGGAAACCTGGATGAGCTGAGGCAGATAATCATTGATAATGAGATCGTTTGCCCGGTTTCCGGAACCCGAAACTGGACGGAAGTCAGGCAGTTTAACCTGATGTTTGCCACTGAGATGGGTTCTACCTCAGATGGGGCAATGAAAGTTTATCTCCGGCCTGAGACGGCACAGGGTATTTTTGTGAACTACCTGAATGTGCAGAAAACGGGGCGGATGAAGATACCCTTTGGAATCGCACAGATTGGGAAAGCATTTCGGAATGAGATCGTCGCACGGCAGTTCATTTTCAGGATGCGCGAATTCGAACAGATGGAGATGCAGTTTTTTGTGAAGCCGGGCGAGGAATTGAAATGGTTTGAGATCTGGAAGGATATCCGGATCAAGTGGCACCGGGGCATGGGTTTCAATCCGGCTGATTACCGGTTCCACGACCATGAAAAGCTGGCACATTATGCCAATGCCGCCACCGACATCGAATACCGCTTCCCGTTTGGATTCAAGGAGGTTGAGGGGATTCATTCCCGGACCGATTTTGACCTGAGCCGTCATCAGGAATTCTCGGGCCGTAAGATCCAGTATTTTGATCCGGAAGCCAATGAATCCTATATTCCCTATGTGATTGAGACCTCCATCGGGGTTGACCGCACCTTCCTGCAGGTGATCGCAGCTTCCTACCATGAGGAGGAGGCGCCCACGGCTGAGGGCGGCACTGATATACGGACCGTTCTGAGGCTTCCGCCATCGCTGGCACCCGTTAAACTGGCCGTTTTCCCGCTCGTCAAGAAGGACGGACTGCCGGAAATTGCACGCCAGATCATCGATGAACTGAAGTTCGATTTCTACTGCCAGTACGATGAAAAGGATTCCATAGGCAAGCGCTACCGCCGGCACGATGCGATCGGAACCCCCTATTGTGTTACCGTTGACCACCAGACCAGCCAGGATAATACCGTCACAATCCGGAACCGCGATACAATGGAGCAGGAACGCATTCCCATTGCCGGATTGCGGGAGATGGTGGGGAGTAAGGTGAGTTTGAAGAACCTATTAAAGTAATTAATTCGCTTCGCTCACTAATTGGCCTCCCTTCGGTCGGCTAATTGTGGGCTAAAGCCCTAATTAGTGCAAAGCACCAATTGGTGAGCGCAGCGAACCATTTAGCCGAGCGAAAGCGAGGCCAATTAATATAGTAAAGGTATGAAGAAGCTATTGCGTAGTGTCTTGCCCGAGCTCCTCATGGTCGCCATCATGGCAGTTCTGGCACTGGCTTTCATGAGCCCTGTTTTTGAAGGTAAAACCCTGTTCCAGAACGATATCGTACAGGCGAAAAATATGGCGTCCGAGGTGAATCAGTTCCAGAAACAAACCGGGGAATATTCGGCCTGGACCAATTCTTCTTTCAGCGGTATGCCCACCTATCAGATCAAGGGTGCACCAACAAGGAACGTGTTCCAATGGTTGTTTCATGCCTTCAAACTGTTCCTTCCGGGTTACACCGTTGCAATCCTTTTTGTCTGCATGCTTGGATTCTATTTCCTCCTGAGAACCCTGAAGCTCGATAAGTGGCTGGCCCTGGC
>MEOR01000054.1 GCA_001769295.1 Bacteroidetes bacterium GWF2_49_14
GGGAGATTTCAATGGTGATGGATATCTTGATATGTTACTGCATGGTGACGGTTACCTCAATTCCGGCGAAAATAACGATATGATGTACCGCGTCTTTAAAAATGAAAGCGGTACTTCCTCTCAAACTGCATGGGAGCAAAAAATTGCCCGTCAGGGAAGTATGCAGAACGGTTCGATTGTAGTCGATTGGGATAACGATGGTAAACTAGATGTTTTCGGCGGTGGCTGGAGCGGAACTGCTCAGGTAACGGAATTATATACAGGCAATAGCCCGGCTGATTTTACATTTACAAAAAGTACCGCAAGTTTTCAGGGAGCTTCGGAACAGGGATTACTTGTTGCTGACATCAATGGTGATAATAAAGTTGATCTGTTCCTTAATGGTTACTGCGGTGCACCGATTAATAAACGTGCATCCGGTTACATTCTGAATCAGTCTGCTGCCGCATCGGTTGCCCCTGCAGCACCTACCGGACTGAACGCAGTAATTGAAGACGGGGAAGAAGTTATGGCTACGTTCACATGGAATGCTCCGACAAGTGAAACAGGGAAATATGGTACAACTTATAACTTTTCGCTTAAAAATACCACTACGGGAAAATATCTTTATAATCCATTGTCGACTTCAACCGGTAAACGAAAAGTAGGCGGATGTATGGGAAATGTATTTACCAACAAGCATTTTGAACTATACAACCTGCCTGCAGGTAATTACGAATGGACAGTACAGGCCATCAATGGTTCTTATTTTGGCGGTGCATTTGCTGAAACAAAAACATTTACAGTTGTGGGTGGTTCGTCGACGAATGACTTGTCCGACAGAGGACTTAATGTGTTCAGTCAGGATAAAAAATTAGTGGTGAATGCTTCGGGTAGCTCAACAACGGGAAAAATTAATGTGTATGCAGTGAGCGGAAACAGAGTGGCTACAGCTGTTTTCAATGGAAAAGCTACTTTCGACCTCCCGCAGGGAATATACATAGTTGAAGTCATGAGAGACGGATATAATAAATCGGTTTCGAAAGTGGTTGTGCAATAATCAATGGTGTGATTTGGTAAAACTCATCAATATATTTTATAAATGAACCGGCCGGAAGGAGATTCTCCGGCCGGTTTTTATTGTATTCACATTAATGGAACAATAATACTTGTTTTCAGCATATATTTACGTTTAAATCAGATGATATTGATTTATTTTTGTGCATTAAAACTGATAGACTGAAAATAATTGCGAATTAAGATATATGAAAAAAATTACGGCTCTACCTCTCTTGATGGCCTGCGGGATGACGGCAGTATCTGCTGAAAAACCGAATATTATTATCATTTATATTGATGATATGGGATTTTCGGATCCAACCTGTTATGGCGGAAACTATGCTCCAACCCCCAATATTGATAAGCTAGCCGATGAGGGCATCCGTTTTACACAGTACTATTCGGCGTGTCCGATCAGTTCACCTTCCCGCGTAGGAATCACTACCGGAATGTATCCAACCCGATGGGGAATTACTACATTTCTTAATACACGGGCGGCGCAGGTGCTAAATGAATCGAACGATTATCTGGACGACAAGGCCCCGTCGATGGCCCGCACACTCAAAGCTAACGGATATGCCACCGGTCATTTTGGTAAATGGCATATGGGTGGCGGACGCGATGTGAATAACGCTCCTTCGATTAATAATTATGGATTTGACGAATACGTCTCGACCTACGAAAGTCCCGACCCCGACCCGAAACTGACCTCGACCAACTGGATATGGGCAAATACTGATGAAATAAAACGCTGGGACCGAACGGCATATTTTGTGGATAAAACGCTGGATTTTCTCACCCGACATCCTGAACAGCCCTGTTTTGTGAACCTCTGGCCGGATGATGTGCATACTCCATGGGTATATGAAGACGATGGGGGAACCCTGCGGGAATCTGCTGAGCACTTCACTGTTGTGCTGGCAGAGCTGGATGTGCAGATAGGCCGCCTGATGCAGGGACTGAAAAATCTGGGAATAGATAATAATACGTTGGTGATTTTCTCCAGCGATAATGGCCCGGCACCGGCCTTCAGCGGAAATCGTACCGATGATCTGCGCGGACAGAAAGCTACTTTGTACGAAGGTGGTATCCGTATGCCTTTTATTGTGCGCTGGCCGGGAACAATTGCGCCGGGACAACTGAATACCAACTCGGTATTATGTTCTGTAGATTTGCTTCCCTCACTTTGCGCGATAAGCGGTACTCCGGTGTCGCAGGATTATCCTGTTGATGGTGAAGATATGAGTAAGGTGTTGTTGGGTACCGGACAGACAGAAAGAGCTAAGCCTTTGTTCTGGGAATTCGGAAAAAATAAGGATAATAGGGTTAGTCCGCATATTGCTGTTCGCGATGGCGACTGGAAACTGCTGGTCAATGCCGATGGTTCAGGTGTGGAGCTGTACAATATGAAAACGGATTTTCTGGAGAAAACTAATGTGGCAGCTTCGAATACGGAAGTGGTAAATCGTCTCAAACCCATGGCGATAAACTGGTTCAAAGCCTCTTTCCGGGAGTTTGCTAATAAGATTATCCGTGTAGCTCCTGATGGTGATGCAGCAAAAGACGGCTCTACCTGGGAGAATGCGACAACGCTTGCAAATGCAGTAACACTATCGGCACAGATAACAGGCACACAACTCTGGCTCAAATCCGGTACTTATCCGGTAAGCACTACACTTAACTTCGATAATATTGCTGTTTATGGAGGGTTTGCCGGAACGGAACAACAGCTCGACCAAAGAAACTGGAAACTTTATCCTTCGGTTATTGATGGCGGAAATGCCATTTCTCCCCTGAGAAACAGTAATCTGACTGCAATGGTGAGCAGCGTGCTGGATGGTGTAATTGTTCAAAATGGCTTAAATCAGGTGGGAGCTAATGGTAACGAAAACGGAGGAGGCATGATACTGGCAAGTGGTGCTGTGTTGCAAAATTGTATTTTTCGCAATAACAGGACTCAGAACGGAAAGAATGGTGCTGCGCTCCACTGTCATCAGGGAAGTGTAACAATTGAAAACTGTCTTTTTGTCAACAACAGCTCCTCTGGCAACGGTGGTGCGGTGCAGGTAGGCGGTGGCGTCACGGCAAATATTATCAACTGTACTTTTGCCAATAATAAATCGGTAAAGCCGGGTGGTGCCTTTGGTCTGGGAACCAGTGCTTCCAACCTGAATGTCATTAATTCCATCGCTTATAACAATTTATATGGTGAAACAACCTATAACAGTTACGGACAGAATGATGATTTGAATGGTGGCGGAACTGTTATTTCGAAAAATTCGGCCATCGAAAGTGCCAGTACCAAATTTACTGATGGTAATGATGTGGCTCATATTTCATTGACCCGTGAAATCACCCCGGATTTTGTTTCGCCTGCATCGGTGATCGGATATACCGCTCTTGCATATGAGATACAACAAGTCGAAACAGCTTCCTACCAACTTGCCGGAGGTTCGCGCTGTGTTAATGCAGGTAACAGTAGTTATACCGAAGGGCTCCTGCTCGATCTGGCAGCTAAAAGCCGGGTGCAGGGAGATGAGATTGATATGGGTGCCTACGAATATCAGGTTGAAACCGATATTACGGGCCTGTGGAAAGGAAAAAAGCGGCAAGTGGTGTTCTCCGGTGGAAAAATACAGATTTCGGGGGCAGACATCAACGATCGTCTGATGATTTACAACATTAGTGGAATGCTGATGTTCCAAATGAAAATCAACAAGAACGGTGAATCATTCGATTGGAACAATAAAGGCCTGTATGTCATAAAGATTGAAGATGAGATATTTAAAATCTTTATCTGACCATAAATTTTCAGTAATAAGAAAGTTTTTCCATAAAATTTTTATCTTTGTCCTGTTAATATCATAAAAACAGAATCAGATGGATACG
Organism: Bacteroidetes bacterium GWF2_49_14; assembly: GCA_001769295.1. Taxonomy (GTDB): domain Bacteria; phylum Bacteroidota; class Bacteroidia; order Bacteroidales; family UBA12481; genus UBA12481. Next base: position 3,928 of record MEOR01000054.1, read on the forward strand.
CTACATTTTGCAGAATTAGCTCAGGCTCAGGCGATAAAGTATGGAAACAAGACCGTAATGAATCACAGGAAAAACCTGAAGGACGATTGGTTACAAATAAGCTGGAAGTCGTTTGCCGAACAGGTCATGGCAATTTCAAAGGCGCTCTATGAATTCGGAGTGAAAGAAGGTGACCGTGTGGGACAGTTTTCGAACAATATGGCTGAAAATTTGATTGTGGATTATGCCCTTTTTTCGAACCGTGCTGTGGTCGTTCCCATGTATGCCACTTCCACAACACCTCAGGTAGAATTTATTGTCAACGACTCTGAAATAGCTGTACTTTTTGTAGGTGATCAGGTTCAGTATGATATTGCGATGGAGGTAATGGAGCATTCCAGCTATCTGAAAAGCATTATTGTATTTGACGGGGATGTAGTTATCAAAGGCGAAAATACCATCTATTTTGAAGAATTTCTCCGGCAGGGTTATGCCTCCAACCGCCATTTTGAAATACAGAACCGAATGCAGGATGCTTCGGAGTCGGATATGGCTTGTATCCTTTATACTTCGGGTACTACCGGTAATCCCAAAGGGGTAATGATGCCGCATTCGTGTCTGAATGAAGCTGTAAGAATACACACCGTTCGTATTCCGGAGATTACCGATCAACAGACTTCCATTGCATTTTTGCCGCTTTCGCATGTTTTTGAACGCATGTGGTGTTATTTGTGTATTGCCCGGGGAGTGGAGATATTCATCAATCTTCGTCCCATCGAAATTACTGAAGCCATCAAACAGGTGCGACCCACGATGATGTGTGCCGTGCCTCGCTTCTGGGAAAAAGTGTATGCCGCTGTGCAGGATAATATCTCTAAAATGACTCCGTTTAAACAGGGAATTGTAAGCTGGGCACTTGCAACAGGCAAGAAATATAATATTGATTATCTCAGACTGGGAAAGGTACCTCCTTTGACATTAAAATTCATGTACTTCATTGCAGATAAATTGATTTATTCAAAGGTGAAAAAAACCATTGGTATTGATCAGGCGGTGCTGTTCCCGGTTGCCGGTGCCAGATTGTCCGACGAAATCAATATTTTTCTCCGAAGTATGGGGATACCTATTGTGTATGGATACGGACTGACAGAAACCACAGCCTCGGTAAGCTTCTTCGATCATACAGGTTATGAATTT
>MEOR01000055.1 GCA_001769295.1 Bacteroidetes bacterium GWF2_49_14
TCTTCAGCGATCTTGATCATCTTGCCGCCCTTGTCATAACCTGCTGTGAAATAAACCATTCCATCCTGATAGATTGGGGTTACGCAGTTGATCAGGTCCCGGCCCGATTGCCGGAGATTCTCGGCCGGTTCGAGGGCAACCTTCCAAAGAATTTCTCCATTTGAGGGGTCAACGGCAAAAACATGGACCAGGGAAGCATTGACTATCATTTTTTTACCGTTATAAGTCACCAGGATGGGTGAAATGTAAGCGGGTTTGTCATTCAGGCTTGCCGATTTCCAGATCAGATCACCGGTTGCCTTTTCAAGGGCGATGGTCATGGTTTCGGGTCCGCCAGGCGAGTAGTAAATCTGATCTCCGTCAATCAGGATGGATTCAGCAATCCCCCAGTTTCCAAAGGTACCCTTGTGAATTTCACTGCCTTTGTACGTCCAGATCATTTTCCCGCTGGCGGCGTCGATGCAGGCCAGGTCGCCGCGCCCGCTGCAGGTATAAACCTTATCGCCTTCAATGGTGGGTGTAGCACGGCTTTCGGGGTACGATCCCTTCCAGGCACGTCCGATAGCCGTTTGCCAAAGTATTTTTCCATTCATATCCAGAGCCAGGAGAATATCCAGGGAGTCCCGGGTGCCTGTAATGTAAAGGGTGTTTTTTCCAAAAGAAGGGGATGAATATCCTTTGGGCAGCTCAAGATTGGACCATAAAAGGGTGGGTCCGCCGGCCGGCCAGGATTTCAGCAAGCCGGTTTCCGTGGAGACCCCGGTGCGGTCCTTCTCGCGCCATCCGTTAAGTTCCTGAGAAAAGCACAATTGGGTGCCGAGGATAATCAGAATAAAAAGTACGGGAATCGATTTCATAGAAAAATTTTCCCGAATATAACTAACTACGGCAAGTTTAAGATAGCATTCTCACGTTGAACTCCGATCCATGCAGGTAACACCTCAGCAGCACCCAAGGCACGCATTTTGTTAGTTTTCCATTACGGTACAAACTAAAGCGACATCAAATGCGAAAATCTTTTTACCTACCGGCCCTGTTGATTCTTATTTTGATGAACTCGTGTACCACGCTGAGCCTAACAGAGATCCGGAATCTGAAGCACACCGAATTTGAGCCATTGAGGCTGGATCCGGCTATCGAAACCAATAATTTGCGGATCGACCTGTTGCGGCAGACTGAGGAGGAGCGGGTGAACGATTCCACTGTCACCACCGAGGATACTCCCTACCATCCCCTGGGTTTCGATCTGGGGAACGGACTCTTTTACGATCTGAACGATAACCTGAGTTTCCGTATCGATGAGCTGCTGGGGATAACCAATGAGGACTGCTGGTCGGTGGAGAGACTGGACGGGAGGCGTCAGCGCCGGGCCGACTGCGTATGGACCCTCTGCGGCGATACCCTCACCTTAAACTATCCGTCAGGCCGGCGGGAGCGATACATCCACCACGGGGTCCATGATGGGGCGACCACCTTGGTGAAGTCGCGGAATAGATTGCTGTATGCGGTGGATTTTAATGGCGGGCAAACGGTTTATCGTTACAGGACCCGGAAGCTCGATGTGATTGAAAAAGCTGGCGAGAACGAGTATTCTGTCCGGGGGGGATTCAGGAGGGAATATTTCCGGTTGCAGGGAAACCGGCTGCTGCTAAATCGTGGCTATAGTATCGAGCTTTCTGATAGAAATCAGAAAATCAGAATTATACAGTCCGGTTGGCTTGGCAGTCGTGTGATGTTGACAATGGAAAAGAGCGGTAACTTTCTGTATCTGTATGACCGGAATTACCACGGACAGAAGCTGGAATCAGGCGATGGCTGTGTCACCGTATTCAGGGATGGACGTTTACAGACGCGATGGAGACGGATTCGCTGATATTTCTGGTTCAAGGCCAGGAACCCCTCTTGCCGGATGTTTTTATCGGCCGGGGTTACCGGAGATTTTCCGGAATGATTAGCCAGCCAAAATCCGTATCAGGTCTTCATTCAGGTTGCCTCACGACGGGAAAAGGGAGGTATTTACTAAAGCACCGCTCCTACTTTCACCATGGATCCGAAGATGATTCCACCCTGTTTGACCCCGCCGGTGAGGAAGAGTTTCAGTCCGATCAGAAGGGTGGACCCGATCCGCTGCTCATCTTCCAGAATGACATTAAACCCGGTAGTTTTACGCCTGTACATCTCATAAACGGTGCCATTCTGAAGGTCCCAGTTATGATAGACGTTGGTATGGTTGAAGAATGAAGCACCACCGCCGATCCTGAAGTTGTTCCCTTTGTCGTTGCGGAACGGGGATACAAACAAGTTGGCACTGCCCATCAGGTAATCGGCGTGGTCCATAACTCCGCGATCACTCTTGCCGATTCCAATGCTTGCCGCAGCCGTAAAGTATCTGTTGATCTTGTAGTTAAGCTCGTTTTCAAAACTCAGGGTCCGCATATCTCCGCTGCCCATAAATCCGAATCCGGTGCCGAACTTCATATCGAACCCCGATTTACGGTCCTGGGCGGAAAGGCCTGCGTATACGGTAAACAGGAGAGCAAGAATGATGGTCTTTTTCATGTGTTGGTATTGGTGTGACAAAGATGGTGAAAGGTCGGTTCATTTTGGCTGGTTTTCATCGCCATCGTGAAAGCAACCCACCCGTTTGCCTAATTGGTAGAATCACCCCGTAGCTTTTTCATACCTGTCCCTGTCCTATCAGAACAATCCTAAATGAAAAAGTCATGCCTAAAAAGTCAACCCTGCTAATTTCCTTGTCCATTGCCATTGTCATTTTAGCCTTGGTTCCGGGCAGGATCCATCATAAAAAGAATCTTCGGATAAAGCATGAAAGCTTTCTTTTGAAAGCCGGAAAGGATATGAAAAAGGATCTGGGCGACGGTACTGAAAAGAATCCGTCCGTTGACCGGCCGGATGAGGCTGCCTTTGCGGAGTTTATCCGGACGATGGATCCCGTTTCCCAAACGGTACCCGTTGAGCGGCGCTTTGCGGCTCTGGAGGAGGCGCAGGAGCTCATGATGCTGAAGAGCGGCACCGCTTCGTTGAAATGGGAGTCGCTGGTGGCTGATATGGGAGGCCGGACGCGTACGTTGATGTTTGACCCCAATGATCCTTCCGGAATGGCTATGTTTGCCGGCTCTGTCACGGGCGGTCTCTGGTACTGTGAGAATCCACTGGATGGTGCAGACTGGATGCCGGTCAATGATTTCTGGTCAAACCTCGCGATCAGCAGCCTCTGCTTTGATCCCCAGAATCCTAAAAACTTCTATATGGGAACCGGCGAGAGTGAAACTGCGCTGATCACCTACCGTGAGTCATCGGGGCGGGGGAACGGGCTCTATCATTCCATGGATGGAGGCAAAACATGGGATTTGCTGCCTTCCACTTCCCGGTGGGCTTATGTGACGGATGTGGAGGTACGTGTTGAAAACGGCAATTCCGTAATTTATGCCGGGGTGGTATCGGGCTATTACAAGGGAATTGCACACAGGAACACACCGTCCGACGGATTGTACCGGTCCACCGACCAGGGAGCGACCTGGAGCCAGGTTCTTCCCAATATTCCGGGAACCAGTACACCCTTTGCACCGGCGGATATCTGCTTTTCAGCCGACCGCACGCGCATTTTCGTAGGGACAACTTATGGGATCAACTCAAGTGTCACTGACAATGACCGGAGTGGTGCGGCATGCATACTTTATTCCGATAACGGACTCACCTGGACGTTGAATCAGCAATACAACCAGGCGATCCTGCAGAAGACAGAGGTCAATCTGCCCGGACGTGTCATGATCACCGAAGCACCTTCTGATCCGAACATCCTTTATGCCATTGTGGCCTCCGGATATCCGGCAGGGGCTTTTTACGGATATGGCTGTGAATACCTGCTGAAAACCACCGACAAGGGACTCACCTGGACCGCGATCAACTTTCCACAGGGTTTTGCCTCCCTGGCCTGGCATGCCTTTACGGTTGCCGTTAACCCACAGGATCCCAATGTAGTATGGCTCGGCGGGCTGGATACCTACCGTACCCTGGATGGAGGTGCCAACTGGACGATCATGTCCAACTGGGCCCTGATGTATGGGAGCGGTTCGCCCAGGTATGTGCACGGCGATATCCACCAGATCCTGCATAACCCACTGGATGGCCGAACCCTGTTCATCGCAACAGATGGCGGGATTTTTGCCACGGGATCTTCCTTATCCCCTGATAATGTGAATTTTCACGAGCTGAATCAGAATTTTAACACACTCCAGTATTATGCCTGCGCGATATCATCGGTAAAGGGCGACCGGCAGTTCGCCGGCGGGCTGCAGGATAACGGTACCCTGCATTACAAACCGGGTGATATCCCCACCATGACCGATAAGCTGTCGGGCGGTGACGGTGCCTACTGCTTCTTTGATCAGGATAATCCCAACCAGATACTCACCAGCAGCCAGTATTCAACTCTGTATGTTTACATGAACAGGGTTGGTCAGCCACCCTTGTTTCGGAATGCTGCACAGACCGGTCTGGGTATATTTATTAACCCGATGGATTACGACTCAGAAAATAACCGCCTGTATTTAAATGTTACTTATTTCGATGGAAGTACCGCCAATAATCTGGCCATCGCCAATATATCTGAAAACCAGATCACAGGGGTTGTCCGCAATATCGGATCGCACACAACGGTTCCTTTTACCGCCCTAAAATGGACGGAAAGCAGCAGCGACGGAGGAACGCTGTTTCTGGGAACGGCTTCGGGACAACTCTACCGGCTCGACAAGCCCCATTCTGACAGTCTGTCCATTGAACTAACCGGGAATAATTTTCCGGTCGGATATATCAGCAGTATCGAATCCGGAAAATCCGCCGATACATTGATGCTTACCTTCTCCAATTATGGTATTCCGTCGGTTTTCCTCAGCACCGATGCAGGCACTACCTGGAAGAATATCGAGGGAAATTTGCCTGACATGCCCGTCCGCTATGGGATCTTTCATCCCCAAACGGCACGTCATGCGATGATCGCTACGGAAACCGGAATCTGGAGCACA
>MEOR01000056.1 GCA_001769295.1 Bacteroidetes bacterium GWF2_49_14
AAGCCAGTAACCAGTAACAAGTAACCTATGAAACTCCTCACGCCCCTCCTTCTCTTCATTTCCCTTCTGACAGGCTGCACAGCCACCAAACCAGCGCAGCCCGATTTCACGTTTGCATTTCTCACTGATATTCATGTTACTCCTGACAAAGAAGCACCAAAAGGATTTCAGCAGGCCATAGATTCCGTGAATGCGCTTAAGCCCGATTTTGTGATCACCGGCGGCGACCTGATCATGGATGCCCTGGGGCAGACCCGGGGACGGGCTGATTCCCTGTATCAATTGTATAATGGGCTGATGAAAGGCTTCCGGATGCCCGTTCACAACACGGTTGGGAATCACGAGCTATTCGCCTTCTACAACCGGAGTATTGATACCACAGACGTCGATTATGGCGACAAAATGTTCAGAAGATATCTCGGGGAGCCCTGGCATTCATTTGATTACAAAGGATGGCACTTTATCATCCTTAAGTCGATAGAGCAAACGCCCGGCAGAGGCTATATGGGCCTGATCAATCCGGAACAGATGGAATGGCTCAAAAATGATCTGGCCCTGGTTGATGCAAAAACACCCGTGGCAGTGTCGGTGCATATTCCTCTCGTAACTGTTTATAACCAATGGGAACAGGGTGGCCAATACACCAACGGCCCGGGCAGCGTGATTACCAACGGCAAGGAAGTTCTGGCATTACTCCGGTCAAAAAATCTCAAACTGATCCTTCAGGGACACCAGCATTATCTGGAAGATATTATTGTTGATGGCGTGCATATCATTACAGGGGGTGCAGTCTCTGCCGCCTGGTGGGGCGGTCCGAACGGGACCCTCGAGGAAGGATTCGTCCTGCTAAAAGTGTTTGGCGACCGGATTGAGTGGGAGTATAAGGATTTTGGGTGGGAGGTGGTTAAATGACGGATGACGGACGACGGACGACGGATGACGGATGACGGATGACGGATGACGGATGACTGACGACGGACGACAGACGACAGACAGCTGGTTTTTCATCGGTCATCAGTCGTCGGTCATCGGTCAAAAATATTGACGATTTGGGAAAAACATGTATCTTGCAGTAATCGAGCGACCTGAATCCATGTTTCGGAACTTATTCATATCGTGCTTATTAGGAGCGCTGGTTATATCATGCAGCCAGAGTACCCAGGGTGATTTCATCAGTCGGGTGGATCCGATGATCGGAACCGCCGGCACGGGGAATACCTTTCCGGGGCCCTCGATGCCGTTTGGTATGGTCCAGCTCAGTCCTGATACCTACAATGAGGGATGCTGCGCCGGATACCACTATTCCAACGACCGGATACTCGGGTTCTCGCATACGCATCTGAGCGGGACGGGGTGTGCGGATTTTGGGGATATTCTATTGCTTCCGTTCACTGAAGCAGGAGATTCCGGCGTTCACCGGAATGACAGCATCGGGTCAGCTTTCAGGCATGAAAACGAAAAAGCGTCACCGGGGTATTATTCGGTGATCCTGGATGATTATCAGGTTAAGGCGGAACTTACGGTAACCAACCGGGTTGGTTTTCACCGGTATTCGTTTCCTGAAAACCAGGAGGCAAAGATTCTGGTCGACCTGGAGCATGACATCTCCGGAGCAGGCGACCAGCCGAAGGAAGATTGTTACCTGAAAATTATCAGCAATACGGAGATCGAGGGATTACGGCACTCAAGAGGCTGGGCTCCTGATCAATATGTTTATTTTGTGGCCCGGTTTTCAGAACCTTTTACCGAAAACCCCGGTGAAATCAGGGGTTCATCGGTTAAAACCGTCTTTTCATTCCATCAGAAAAACGGCAAGCCGGTCCTTGTTAAAGTTGCCTTGTCGGCCGTAAGTACCGAGGGCGCCAGGAAAAACATGGAGAAAGAGCTCCCGGGCTGGGATTTCGACGAAACCGTGCAAGATGCCGAAGAAGCCTGGAATCACGAACTGGGAAAAATTAAAGCCGAAGGCGGCACGGCAGACCAGCAGAAAATATTCTACACCGCTCTCTATCATGCTCTTCTCACGCCAAACCTCTACTCCGATGTTGACGGAAAGTACCGGGGAATGGATCACCAGGTTCATGAGGGTGAAGGATTCAATTACTATCATGTATACTCCCTCTGGGATACTTACAGGGCTGTGCATCCGCTGTTTAACCTGACAGACACCGAACGGAACACCGATTTCATCAAGACCCTGCTGAAGCAATACGAACATTCAGGGTTACTGCCGGTTTGGGAGCTGGCCGGATGTGAGAATAATTGCATGATCGGGTACCACGCAGTGCCGGTCATTGCCGATGCCTGGCTCAAGGGGAACCGGGATTTCGACGGAAACAAAGCCCTTGAGGCCATGATTGCCAGCGGTTCCCAGAGCATCGAGGGAATCGCCCAGTACCGGAAATATCAGTATATACCCCGGGAAATGTCAACCAACTCGGTCTCCAAGGTGCTGGAATATGCGTATGACGACTGGTGCATTGCTCAGATGGCCAGATCGCTGGGCAACGACTCGGTTTATCGGGAATATTTACTCAGGTCACAGTTCTATCGAAACCAGTATGATGCTCAAACGGGGCTCATGCGGCCACGATATGCCGACGGACGCTGGCTGGAGCCCTTCGATCCCTTCAAGGTTTCGATGCTTGACCAGGGTGATTACACCGAGGCCAACGCATGGCACTACAGCTTTTATGTGCCCCAGAATATCCCCGACCTGATCCGTCTCTCTGGCGGCGACCAGCCCTTTATCACGAAGCTCGACACCTTCTTCACGGTCCAGTCCAAAACCAAACACACCATCTCCGATTTCGAAGGAATTTTCGGCCAGTATGCCCACGGCAACGAGCCGAGCCATCATATGCCCTATCTGTACAATTATGCGGGAGCCCCCGGGAAAACCAGGGAAATCGTGCGGCGGGCCATGGAGGAATTCTATACCGTTAAACCCGATGGGCTTTGTGGCAACGATGATTGCGGCCAGCTGTCGGCCTGGTATGTATTCAGCGCCATGGGCTTTTACCCGGTCTGTCCGGGCTCCGATGAGTACGTGATCGGAAATCCGGTTTTCGAAAGGGTAACAATTTCTCTGCCCAATGGTAAAATTTTCGAAATCAAGGCGAAAGGCGAAAGGGGAAAGGCGAAAGAAATCGTATCGGCCAATCTTAATGGACAGGATTATAAAAATTCGTTTTTACGATATTCTGATATCATAAAAGGCGGGGAAATCAGCTTTTCTTTTGGATCGGGCAAGGGGAACGACTGGGGAAGCGAACCGGAAAACCGGCCTTCAGCCACCCCGGTTGAGCCTGAAAATCAGCTGACTCCGATAGGTGCCGGACAACTGTTCATGCCGTACATCGAGTACAAAAATGTCTGGTTCCGCCGGTCGATGATGATAAAGATGGGTTGCGTGTCAGAAGGTGCTGCCATTCATTATAGGCTGAACGGAGCCGAGCCCACCCTGACTTCTCCGGTTTACGACAAACCGTTTGAGATCGACCGGTCGGTCAGGATCCGGGCTAAGGCTTTCAAGACCGGATTTGCTGAAAGTGAAACGGCTTCAGTCAATTTTTATGAAAGCTCGCTGGATCCGAATTCACCCATGATACGTCTGGAATACCTCGCTCCGCCCTTCGGCAGGGATTATGCGGGAAGCGAGACAGATGGGCTGTATGCCGCGAAATACACTGCCGGCGGAAAGATGGCACTGCTCGACGGGAAAACCGGCAGCGCTGATTATACCGATGGACGCTGGCAGGGATTTGAGGGCAAGGATATGGAGGTGAACATAGATCTCGGTCGTACCATGCCGGTATTCCGGATCACAGCCGGATTTCTCCAGAGCCTTGCAGTATGGATCTTCCACCCGATCCAGGTCAGCTTCTCCATCTCATCCGACGGCAAGGATTTCAGGATGATGGAAGTGATTGATAATTATCCCGACAGAAGCACCATGACCGACGGCGTCCGCTATTTTTCCACCCTGATTATGGGAAATAAAGCCCGGTATGTCAAAGTAAAAGCCCAGAGTATAGGCATCTGCCCGGTCTGGCACCACGGAGCCGGGGGGAAGGCATGGCTGTTTGCGGATGAGGTTATTGTGGAATAGTTGCCGGTTGCCGGTTAAGAATAGTTACCGGTTGCCGGTTGCCGGTTAAAAGGAATGAAGTATGGGAGGTACAAAAAGGAGTTTTTTCAGGAGGTGGAATACGGTGATTGCCTGGTTCCTGTCGTTATGCGGGATTGCCTGCACAAATATCGCCTGTGAATATGGTACACCGGAGGCTAAATTCAATCTGACCGGAACCGTCACATCGGAGGAAACGGATGCCCCGATAGACCATATCAGAATAATAATGGGGTATGACACGGCGTATAGTGATGCGGCCGGAACATACGAAGTTTCAACCTTCGGATTTCCTGTCAGTCAAACATTTACTGTAAATTTTTCCGATATTGACGGAGATGACAATGGGAAATTCCTGCCTCAGGATACCGTGATCCAATACCTGGACCCCGAGTTTCATGATGGCAGTGGAAGTTGGTACAAAGGGGAAACAGACCAAAAGGTTGATATAAAACTCAAGTCAGAAAAATAAACATTCCGTCTGCATTGTAGTCAAAGAGCTGAAAAATCCCGGTTCTTTTATGCTTTCCAAAAGACTGATTCTGGTACTGGCCCTGGTTACAGGGATTTCTGCGGGATTCACGCAGGATACCTCCCACATTCTCAAGGTAATATTCCGATATGGTTCGATCCCTGCACCGGGTCATGAGGAAAGGGAATACCGGGAGGTTGGCGGGCTTTTCGGCGGCCATGTCAGCCTGGGATTGGATTCCCTCGAAATCGGCTTCTCCAATAAAAGGCGGGTTCACACTTTTCAAAAATCCAATAACCCCACCGGTTATTATTATTGGGAATACCTCAAATATTACGAGGATGGTCTTGTCACCAAAAAAAGTGCAACCATTGAGATCCCGCTCTCGCATGAGAAGTACAATAAGCTCAGGGAGATCCTTGTCGGATATATTGAAAAGACACCTTACGACTATGCCTTTTTCGGAATCCGATGCGCCTCCGCAACGTATGAAGTATTAAGCCAGATCGGAATTGTGGAACCCCTGTCTTACAACCGCAATATTATCGGGAACTTCTACCCCCGGTTGTTCCGCAGGAAAATGCTCAGGCTTGCCCGCAAAAACCATTACACCATTATCCGGCAAAACGGGAGGGGAACGAGGATCTGGGAGGGGGGGTGAAGAACGGTTGCCGGTTACAGGTTGCCGGCAACTAAGACAGCTCCGCCTCCTTCTTAGCCAGCTCCCTGAGAATTTCCTCCGAGCGGCCCTGAAGCTTTGTGATCTTTCCTGAGAAGAGCTCTTTATAATAGCGGATGCCCTCCCGGATATTTTCCCGGAATGCGTCAAGCGTCTTTTTCTCCTTTGGATTGGCCGGATTGAGCTTCGGCGCCAGCCTGTTCTTCAGGTAATCGATATAAATATTCAATTCCTTGATGAATACATGCGGCCGGTCGGTGCGCTCGATGACATTGTTCCTGCCATAAATATGTCCCACCATCTCCGGAAGGCTTACCGTATGATCGAAGTAGGCGAGATTCGGACCGGGGCAAACCGATACCCCTGGACCTTCAGCCCTGTGATTCAGATCGTTGGCCAATAATGACGGTGTACCGAGCCCAACACAGATACAGGATTTCTCAACAATATTGTCATATCGTTGCTGATATTCCTCCTGGGTAACTGTTTCCTCATCCAGCTGATTGATCTTTAATTGCTGATACTCGCGAGATGCCGTGCAGATTGGTTTTTCTGTAAATTCAGTATCGAGGCAGGCATAGCGTTTAGGACAGGGGCTCCCGGGCTCGCCCTGGCGAATGCGCTCCTCCTTCTCCGCATCCTTGGAATTCCCTTTCATCGAGTAGAACGGAACTCCCAATGGCGAAATTCCGCTGAGGTAAACCTCATCCTCACCGGCAGAGCAAAGCTGTTCCCGAGTTTCATCATCCATTGCCACTGCTTCCGGAACCAACAGAAAAGGGCTGCCCCAACCTACCGAATCCAGATCATAGTAGTCGATCAGGAACTCATGCTCCTCAGCGGTGCCCACACCGCCCTGTGCGGTGATCCGGATTTCAGGGGCAGTGGAGGGAACCGGACGGTTCTTCGTTTTAAGCGCCTGAATCCATAGTTCGTATACCTCTTTCCCCAGCTCCTGCTTGGAACTGCGGAAGGCCTCCAAGATTGGTCCGAGCAGGAACCCGTCGGTGGCAAATGCATGACCGCCGCAGTTCAAACCTGATTCAACCCGATATTCCGATACCCATATCCCCTTCTTAGCCAGAAACTTACCTTGAATGATCGCCGAACGGTAATCGCTAACTTTCAGCGTAATTCTTTTCTTGATATAGCCCTTCGCATCGGGATAGAAATCGTCAAAATTCTCAAGGTAGGCATAGAGCCGGGGATTCATCCCGGCCGACAAGACAATTGATGAATCAAGGTTACTCTCGGCAAAACCACGAAGGGCTGCGTGTGCATCGTTATACTCCTGCGGTAGCGTCTCTCCCTGATAATAGTTCTCCTTATCGAGCTTGGTCATGATATTCACATCAATAGATCCCGGTCTCAATTTTTTCTGTACCCATCTTTTCACCTCTGCCGCCGTGGGCTTGCTGGCAATCAACTCATTAAATTCACGTTTGATCGTTGAAAAATCAGGCAGCATCTCAATATACTTATTGAACTCCTCCTTTTTTTCAATGGCCGATCTTTTAATTTCCTCAAATTTTTCACGGACAATCTGATCCACAAGATTCAGGTAGGAGGTTATTCGCTTGGCCCTGAAATCCTTAATCCTTCGGGTGATGGGCTCAAAAGGAATATTATGCTGCCGGCTGTAAAACTCCCGCATCTTTTCGATCAGGATATCATCGACCAGGGAAATCACGGAAGAAATGCCGTATGGAGCTACCCTAACTGCAGTATCAATAGAGTATCCGATCCCCATTACCGGGATGTGGAATGTATGTGGATTACCCAAGTAGTTCATTTTGTGCAACTTTTGAAAACCGGATGCAAGGTACGGCGAAAAGGGGTGTGAAAATTTTCACAGGTAAAATAAGGGCATGGAACCTATCTTCCCCCTGACCCCCTCCCTCGACCAGGGAGGGGGTATGAGCACCGGCCTAACATCGGAGCCAAGCCCCTCCCTGGTCGAGGGAGGGGTTGGGGTGGGTACGTTATCAACAGTAACACCAGGCTTACTGCTCTCCAGTTTCTTTCTATCTTTGAGGTAACTAAGGAGCAAGCAATGAAACCCGAAGATTTTGATGTTAAGGAACTGGGAAGGGCGACTGCCATGACGCCGCTTAATGAATCGATACGGTGCCGGCCGTCTTTCGGATTTGTGACGGACAATGACCGCGTGCTGTATGATACGTCCCTGGCGAGCTATGATAAATACTGCAAGCTGGGGGAACCGCCGGTTTCCTTTGAGAAGGCCGGTCCCAGGGAGTTCCTGTTTTTCCAGCCATCCAAAACCAAGGTAGGGATCATCACCTGCGGCGGGCTCTGTCCGGGACTGAACAATGTCATCCGAAGCCTGGTGATGGAGCTGCACTACCGCTACGGGGTAAAGAATATTATCGGGTTTCAGTATGGATATGAAGGTTTGATCCCCGATTATGACCATGCGATTGTCGACCTGACCAAGGAATCCGTCAACCACATCCTTCACATCGGGGGTACCGTACTCGGATCTTCCCGGGGTGAACAGGATGTATCCCGGATGGTTGACACGCTGGAGATGCTGAATATCAACATCCTGTTCACGATAGGCGGTGACGGGACTCTCCGGGGCGCGCACGCCCTCCATGAAGAGATCACCAAAAGGGGATTAAAGATTGCCGTAGGGGGAGTTCCCAAGACCATTGACAATGACATCAACCTGATCGACAAATCATTCGGATTCGAGACGGCATTCACTATTGCCCGGGAGGTGATCCGGAATGCACATAATGAGGCCTCAGGCGCCTATAACGGTATTGCCCTGGTCAAGCTGATGGGTCGGGAATCGGGTTTTATCGCGGCTCATGCGGCCCTGTCGATTCAGGAGGTGAACTTCGTACTCGTTCCCGAGATGAGATTCCGGCTGGATGGGCCCGATGGCTTTATCGATGTGCTGAAAAAGCGGCTTGAACACCGGCATCATGCGCTGATCGTAGTGGCCGAAGGGGCGGGCCAGGAATTTTTCAGCGGGGAAAAACAAGAGAAAGACGCATCCGGAAATATAAAGAACAAGGACATCGGAATTTATCTGAAAGAAAAAATAACCGAAGCTTTCAAGCCGGCCGGCTTCCCCCATACGATTCGGTATATCGACCCAAGCTACTATATCCGGAGCGCAGCAGCCAACGCCAACGACAGCAAGTTCTGCAGCCTGCTGGCACAGAATGCCGTACATGCGGCCATGTCGGGAAAAACCGATTTTGTTGTCGGGCACTGGAACAACGAATTCACCCTTATCCCGATCCCTGTCACCGTGAGTGAACGGAAAAAGATCGATATAAACGGGGAGCTGTGGTGGAATGTGCTGGAAGCTACCGGGCAACCGGGGATGATTTAAAGCATAGGGTTCGGGGTATGAGGTCCGGGGTATGAGGCCGCCTTTGCCATACCTTATACCTCAAACCTTAAACCCCAAACCCATTTTGTCAGGCGTCATTTGATAACAAATAACCATATAATATGGCAAAAGAATTTTTAGGCATAGGTTCCCGCGTTAAGCACCCGCAAATGGGTAAGGGAGTGATCGTTCAGGTTCGTTCGGATGCGTATGAGATCGGGTTTATTGAACATGGCGTCAAGCTGATCAAGCGGGATTATGAGGGGCTGGAGGTGATAGAAGCCGTGGAAACCCCCGAGGACCTGGTTTCCTGGGAAGATATCGAGAAGAGCCTGGTTCGGGTGCTCACCCGCTTCAGCGATGTGCAGCAGACCGTTCCGCTGGGCCAGAAGTGGACCGGAGGTAAGATGATTCTGTATCCGGGCGACAAATCCCTGAAAGAAAAGGAGATACCGATTGAGACCTTTTTCCACAAGATCGTCATGATCCGCGACCGGGTCCGGGTGATGGAGCAGCGCATTAACGCCAGCGCCCTTACCGACGAGGAAAAGGTTGACCTGGAACAATACATTACCCGGATCTACGGAAGCCTTACGACATTTAACGTGATGTTTAAGAATAAGGAAGATCAGTTCATTGGGGAAAAAACGTGATGTGTGACGCGTGACGCGTAAAACGTGATGCGATTGTCCCCGTAGGGGCGCCCGGTGGGCGCCCGTTTACCCGCGTGCACAGGGCAGAAGGCACAAGGCGCAAGGCACAAGGCACAAGGCACAAGTTTAAGGAAATAAGGAAAAAGGGGCATTGGCCCAATCGTGTCATTCCTGCGAAGGCAGGAATCCCCTGACAAGTGCACCGGCCGACGGCACATTTAGGGGACGCGATCCCCGCGTTCGCGGGGATGACAAGTGCACGGAGCCCCTATATGTTGCCCCTCAGCTTTAGCTAGGGGTTTGCAGGATCCCACCCCTGCCTCCGGGCTTTAGCCCAATTTTTTTAAGCCCATTGGCTTCTTCCTACACCTCTGAAAATCCAGCATCCAGGTAAACCGGCCGTCACCCTGAGAGTCCAGGGGTAAGGAAATTTCTGGGCACATTTCTCCATTTTGATTCCATCTGTGCATCCATATCAGTATAACCAATAAAAATTAACCCGATGAGTCCGGATAAAAATCAGGGGGAAATGCTAATTTTGGATCATAAAAAACTGATTATGAACGGAATCATCATTCAACCGAAGATAAAGAAGAAATCAAACTGTTTATTGCCCTTGCCAAGCGACTGGGCGCCAGGAGTAAAGTTCTGTCAGAGGGGGAAATGCTTGATCTCGGATTGCTGAACGCAATGAAAGAGAGTCGAAAATCTGGCTATGTTTCTAAAGAAGAGATTGATAAGAAACTAAATCCATAATTATCGGATTGGTCTTTTTAAAGTGAAAGATTCAGTTGAATTTTCTCGAATCATGCACAGAAAGGAAATCTACAGGTATTTTCCACATTAGTAATGAAATCGTTCCAGTCACTACTTTTTCTTGCCTTCCTGTCATTTGCGGCATGTTCCTGCAACCGATCATCCACCTCTGGAATTCTAATAATCAACATCGACGAGGCCCTGAAATCCAGGGGCACCTTTAAGCTGAGCCAGATTGCGGATGACGTGGAGTTTATTCAACTGCACGGGATGGATAATCAGACCTATATAAAACCGGGTTCCTACAATTATGTGGTGGGCCTTGAGGCAATTCTCGTTCTAAATTACGACCCTCTTGAAGTGTTGCTATTTAGCCGCAACGGATCATTTATCCGGAAAATAAGTCAGCAGGGCAAAGGGCCAGGGGAATTTACAGGGTCATTGGTTGCCGGGCTAAATAATGCTAATCGCACACTGTTGATTTGCGATAATTCAGGGAAAAAGTTCCTTTTATTTGATTTCGAAGGCAATTGCCTGATAGAAAGACAGTACCAAGATGTTGTGAATGTAAATTTGTTTTGGATTGGAGGTGTGCGGATTGATGAAAATGAAAATTTTGTTCTGTGTAACGGATCTCCACCCTCTCAGGGAAAAAAAACTTATGATCTGTTGATTTTCGATAAAAACCTCAGTTTCCTGACTGGAATAAATGAAAAGCCACCTAAAGGAGGTTCGCCACAAATGTTTACAGGGTCCTTACCTAGAATTATTGAATTAAACGGTGAAATTCATTATTGGTCAAAAGGACAGGATACGATCTTCAGAATTACCGACAACTACAAACCGGAACCGGTGCAACTGATTCTTAATCTGGCTCCTGCAGTGTGGGATGACCTGCATAGCCGGATTATATCAGGAAACACCTCGTTATCAAACATTCTTGAAACTAAGCAATGCATCATCATTGAAGGTTCCCGGGAGGAAACTCCGTTTATTGTTGTATTTGACAAAGGCACAGGAAAAGGACAACAAGTACAAACTAATTCCATGTGCGGAATTCCTATGTTCGAAAAGACTATCGGCATAGAAAACGACCTTTTTGGTTTCGGACCGATCTTCCTGTCAGACTATATCACCCTACAAAATAAAAAGATGGTTTTGATTCTTCATCCCGGAATGGTTGAGTGGATTGAGGAAAACATCAAAGGCAGATTCACCGACTGCCTCCAGGCTTCAACCGTTCTTCTCCCCGACAAACGCGATGAACTCATCCGGATCATAAAAAATCTGGATGAGAATTCAGGTCCCGTTCTGATGGTAGTGAAGCTAAAATAATTAGTACAGTTTCTCCATTTCTCAAATTTCAACGCGTCTATAGTTTAGCAGGCAAAAATGCGGAAACAGCTTTTTGCCAGCTAGTAATTATCTGAGTTACCAATTTGGTAACTTTTCATTAACTTTGCGTTGGAATTTAAACCATGAGAGTAATCGCTAAAAAGGTCCTAAGGGACTTTTGGGGAAAAAATATCGATTCGGAACAGCACTTAAAGATATGGTACAAAGAGGCTTCAAAAGCTCAATGGAATAGCCCTAATGAAATAAAAGATGAATATGCCAGGGTTAGCATATTAAAAAGCGGGCGGGTTGTCTTCGATATTTGTGGGATAAAGTACAGATTGATTGCGGATATTAATTATGAAAGAAAGTGGGTTTTCATACGATTTATAGGAACCCATAATGAATATGACAAGGTGGATGCAAATAACATTTGATCAAATGAATATAAGAGCGATAAAAACCGAGGATGATTATAACCTGGCCTTGAAAAGGCTTGAGGAAATTTTCCATGCACCCATTGAAAGCCCTGATGGAGATGAGGCGGAAGTATTATCCATCCTGATTGAAAAGTACGAAGATGAACACTATCCAATAGAGTCACCCGATCCGATTGAAGCGATACTGTACAGGATGCAACAAATGGATATGAGTCAAAAGGATCTCGCTGATGTTATTGGCTACAAAAGTCGGGTCTCGGAAATTCTGAATCGAAAAAGGAAACTTAATATCAGCATGATTCGCAAGCTGCACGACAAACTAAACATTCCATACGAATCGCTGATTGCCAACTATTGAACAGCGTTGAGGACTGCCTAACAGTAAAATGGTGCTGTGACAACAACCTCTGTGCTTATTTTGCCGTTATCGCTTTTGCTGAATTTTCCCCCAGCGACTCCCGCTTTTTATCCCACCGTTTCATCAGCCTGAAGGAATCAAAACCCAGCAAGTTGCCGGTTGAGTTGGCATCTTTGCCCGCCTGTTCAAACCGGATGGTGTGTTTACCCACTTTCAGCGCGGCGCTGCCAAGGTAATAGTCATACACATCCAGCGTTTTTGAATAGAGTTCCAGCACCTTTACCTCGATTTTCGGATCGGAGAAGTCAAAGTCGATGGTCATCGGAACCCGGGCAATCGGCTTGCCGTCGATGAACAGTTTGTACCGGCCATAATTGGGAGCATGGCTCATTTTCAACATAAGACCCTGATATTCTTCTTTATCGATTGTGAAATCTACTTCCATCCAGGCCTTGTCCGTTGAGGGGCTGAACAGGATCTGGCCGCTGCCGGTCCAGTCGTACCCTTCCTGCAATTCCACTTTTCCTGAGGAGTTCCGCACCGATCCGATCATATCTTTTCCCTCGATAATGGTCTCGAGGTTGGGTAGAATCCGATCTGCACGCGAAGGGAGCGGGGCAAACCGTTTGGGTTGTCCCTCCTGGTACCAGAAGGCCACGGTAGCCATATCATCTTCCCGTTCCACATGCCCGTCGACCTTGCCGGTGGCTGTTTCATCGGCGGAGATCCAGCCGGTATGCTCGATCTCGAACCGGAAGGACTTCGTGAACCGCAGCGGATCCAGCACATGCCAGCGGTACAGGGTATACCGGGCACCCAGGTCCTCTTCGCCCTTGCTCATATAGGAACACCCGGAATAATTATTCAGGTTTTCGGTAAAGCCCCAGGCGCTCAGGAAATAATCCTCCGTTCCGGTCCCCCAGGTTGAGGGCTCTTGTTCGCCATCCACATAATATTTGGCATCGCCTTCGCCAAACCAGTAAGGGCTGCGCGAGCGAACCGACATCACCGTGCCCACGTAATGTCCCCTGCCCTCGATATCCGCGATCAGATAATCGCGGCCCAGCTGCTCGGGAAATTCCTGACGGTACTGGGCACAGAAATAAGCTGTATTCTTCGGAAGTTTCTTATATTCCGTATAATCGGTCTGATAATAAAAGCTCCGGGCTCTTTTGGCACCGTCATTGGTTACCGTGATTTTTGCCGCAGTCCGGAAAGGCATCTGCCAATAGCAGTTGTACCCGTCGCCGCCTTCAACCAGGACCGGTATGGACCGGACCTCCTTGCGAAGACCAAATCCTGATGCAAAGAAATCGCCGATGGGAGCCTCCACGGCCGGTTCCGTGGCATTATCCCAATACATCCGGATTACCAGGTCGTCCGGCTTGGCGGAGCCGGTCTTTTCGAGCCAGTTCGGCCGTGCATCATTGAATGTCAGCCAGATATGGTTGATTACCCCGGCACCTTTAACATCAAAAATCGTAACCGTTTCACCCGGCTGGATATACTGAAGTCGGTCGGCATTGCTGCCACCGGGGGCATGGGAGGAAACCGCCTTCGAGCGGCCATCTTGCAGGGTGGCAAGACCCAGATCCGGGGAATTGTTCGTGCAGGAAAAGAGGGTGAAGGCAAAGAAGAGGGTTAGGATTGAGGGTTTCATGGGCGGAATGGGTTACTGGTTACTGGTTACTGGTTAAGAAGAGGTTGCCGGTTACCGGTCGCCGGTTGCCGGTTAGGGCTCTTAAGTTGCTTCGGAGCTGAGCCCCTCCCTGGTCGAGGGAGGGGTTGGGGTGGGTATGTTCGTGTTACTGGTCACTGGTTGCTGGTTATAGTTGGATGGTTGAGAGGTAGATAGAGGTTTTGCCTTCGTGGGAGCTGTAATAGGAAACATAGAGCTTTCCTTTGTGGAGGACCATTCCGGGGTAGCTGGTGTCTCCGCCGCTGGGCAGGTCGAGGATCCGTTCGATTTTGCCGTTCGTGTCCATGAAAACGACCCCGGTTTTAACGCCACCCTCCGCAGATGACCGGTACAAGCGGGTTCCCATAGCAATGCGGCCCTTACCGGAAAAGGCGAATTCGGGGCCCCCTATTTTCATTCCCAGATCGGTCCAGGTCCAGTTTGTATAAGGCGGATCACTGGATCCGAGCAAACCATTTGCACCCGGTCCTTCCCGCCGGATAACCATATACATCCGGTCGTCTTCAAACCGGGTGGTTGCCTCATTGGGAATGCCCGTCAATCCCAGGTTGCAAACCTGCTGATAGTTAATTCCATCCCGGGTACTCAGCATCCGCACGGTGATCTGCCCATCCGGTTGGTTGCATTGGTAAACCACCCCGTAACCCGTCCCGTTGTGCCAGTCAAGCCGCCATATCCAGTCGAAATCCGTCCGGATGCCCACCTCAATCGACACAGGCTTTGGGTTAGTGAATTCCTTACCATCATTGCTGAAGGAGACATGGGTCAGGCAGCCGCCCAACTTCCCGGTTGTATAGTCCGATCCCCCCATGAGAACCAGGAGTTTATGATCAGCAGTAACCGATACCTTCGGATCCCGGAAATCATACTGCTCACTTTCAAGCAAAGCCGCGGATTTCCAGGATTTCCCATCTTTTGATTTAAGAATCCTGATTTTCCCATTCTCTGCCCTCCCCTTCGGCACATGCGCTGCACTTTCCCTGAAAGTACAGTAAAACGATCCCCTGTACCGAACCAGGTCGGTAAAAGCATTATGCGGCGCCTGGTCCCAGATTTTCCGGGTTTGCAGGATTTCCTGACCGGATGCGGGAATGAACAGGGCGGCCAGAAGGGCAATCAGAAATATGCAGAAGTTGAGGCTCCAGCGCTGAGGCTCCAACGTTGAGGCTCCAGCGCAGAGTGTCGAATGTTGAAAATCAGATTCAGGGAACTGGAACTTAATCACTGCCACCTCTCCCCTTCCCTGAATCTCAATTTCTGAATTCAACACTCTGTGTTCGAATCTCAACATTCTTACTGAACCCTTGTTGCCTTCATATATGCTGCGGCCCCGCCCACAACCGGTAACGTAATCGATGTCGCGTCCAGATCAACCATCAGCTCCGTGCCAGGCTCCGGATGCAGGGTAAAATCCTTGTCGCTCGAAAAGATCATCAGGGCGATTTGTTTTCCCGCCGGAATGATCTGATCATCGGGTTGCAGGTTAAAGGTCAGCTCATAGAACTGATCGGGCACCAGCGGCTCACTTTCGCGCAATGATTTGTAGTTCTGCGGATCAGCCCATCCACGGTTAATTATATTGTCGGTGATGGGTGCCCGGCGTTCCGTATTCCACGGCAGCTGAACCATCCAGACCGACAGGTTGGCTGCGGGTTTATTGCATGCCAAACGGATCGTAATCTGCGGAATCCCCGAAATGTGGACAGCCTCTTTCAGCGGCGGGGTGACAAACAACAAGCGTTGTGCCGACCAGCTTTTCTGTGCAAGGGCGGCACCGGCGAGGTTGTAGTTATCAACGAAATTCTCAATTCCCTGGCCCGGTTTCTTCACCAACACCAATTCCCCGGCTTTGGGTGCCCCTGCAGTGAGAAACAGTTGCACCGGTTTAGCGTCCGGATTCGGATAGTCGGCATAGGGTACCGGCTGTGCATCCCGACCGGCATTTTCCCTGACAATATAGGCTCTTGGGCCTTCAAGTGCATCATTTTCAACTCCATACAGAAACTTTGCAAACCATTTGTTCATCATTTCGAACGGAGGCTCGCCTCCATGACCGCCCTGATGATAATAAATCTTGACCGGTAGTCCTTTGGCTTTGGCTGCTTCATAAATCCGGTAACTGTGCTCTGGCACCACATTCCAGTCGTTGAAACCATGGGCCATCAACATGGCGCACTTCATCGGGCCCATATCATTCAGATAATCCCGTCCGGCCCACCAGTCGTTAAAATCGCCCTTCACGCGGTCGTGGTTGGCAAGCATCTGGCCCACCTTCACAACCGAATCGCAATAGTCGCAATGCTCGGGCTGACTGTGAATGAAATCATACAACACGTCGATATCCTCACCCAGCCAGCCTCCGGGATGGCGGATCAGGCCGTTGGTCCGATAATAGTGGTAGTAGGAGGTATTGGGAGCAATCGGGATAATCACTTCAAGCCCGTCAACCCCGGTGGTGGCGGCTGCCAACGGCAGGGTGCCGTCGTAGGAGGTGCCGGTCATGCCCACCTTACCCGTTGTCCAATAAGCCTTTACCTCTTCGAATCCATCGGGGGTGGTATATCCTTTTGCCCGGCCGTTCAGCCAGTCGATCACAGCCTTCGGGGCCAGCGATTCATTGTCGCCGCCAACCGTCGGGCAGCCCTGGGAGAGTCCGGTCCCCGGTGAAGAGGAATGCACCACTATATAACCCTGCGGCACCCATCGGGCAACCTGTGCCTTGGAGATGACCGGCCGGTTGTTCCGCGGTTTCATCGGGGGAAACTTTTTCCTGGCTTCCGGCTGAGAGCCCAGCTCCTGCTTCGGATTCCAGA
Organism: Bacteroidetes bacterium GWF2_49_14; assembly: GCA_001769295.1. Classification (GTDB taxonomy): domain Bacteria; phylum Bacteroidota; class Bacteroidia; order Bacteroidales; family UBA12481; genus UBA12481. Next base: position 16,702 of record MEOR01000056.1, read on the forward strand.
AATATTGCAGGTCTCCGGTGCCGGTACCCGCAAAATAAGGACTCGATTCATAGATTACGGGAAGTTTGAGCCCTTCAGTCTCAGTCTGCTTCGGCCTGGTCACATCCACATGCATGCGGTCCGGCCTGCCGTCGCCATCGGTATCAAACGTCGTTTCAACCCACAGATCATGGATAATCCACTCATCGGGCTTGTTAAACTCGGGAACAATCTGAGTCATCCCATCCTTAAAAATAGGCGCTGCCTTTTTCTGGGCATGCAGGGGTGAGCCGGCAAAAAGCACCCATGAGGCAATAAACACTAATAATTTGATTTTCAATTTCATAGCATTACTGTTTTATTCCGATATTATTTCCTGGTCGTTGACAATCCTATGTGCGCAGTATATTTTATCAGGCCAATTCCTTTTGCAATATAGATATCCGTCGGGGTATACTCATACCAGCTTTCCCTGAAATCGTTAAAACAAAAATGGAGAACATTCTGATACTTTTTGTCGCCAAGCAGCAGCGAATCCAATATTTCGACGGTTGAGCCGATCGGATCATTCTCTTCATACCCTTCATCGGTTATGGTTTTCGACCTGGTGCCATAGGGAGAATCAATACTGACGAGGGTTCTGTTTTGCAGATCGTATTGAAAACCAACCTGATTCAACTCCGCATAAACCACATCTCCCCTTTCCGGCATCGATCCTGCGGTAAGCGAAAAGGAAAATGAAGTTCTGAATGTGGAGCGGAAATCGATGTAACTGTATTCCGTATGGGTCATGTGGGTATTGATTCCCAAAAAGCTGCTCCAGCCTTTGTTAAAGTAGCTGGTGTTGAAGTTCATGGAATAGCTTTGGGTGATCCCATTGTCATCAGTCATCAGGAAGGGCTGCCTTATCGCGTCTGCTTCGATCCATGCCCGGTTCTCCTGACTGAACCAGAGGGTTTCCTCCTTGAGGGCATGCTCCTCGCCGCAGGATGCCAGGATAATCGTAACCAAAATCAGGGTAAGCGGTCTATTCATGGATCTGGAAATATTCGCCGTTTGACATGACAATCTTCAGAATGCCGCTTTGATAATTGTAGTAAAGGGTATCCGCATAGATTGAATCCCGGCTGAACCCAAAATAATTACTATTCCGGATGCGGAGCACATCCTTATGCCATTGCTCTCCGATCCAAGCCGAATCAATACGGTCGACAGGATTTCCATCATCCTGATTCATTGATAAATTAAATCCACGCTGGCCCATCCAAGCTGAGAATTCTAGCCGGGAGGAATCGGGGTTCGATAACTGCACATTCAGGGTAAATACCGGGTAATCAGGCACCAGAGCCGTTTGATTAACCTGATATTTGTACAGGAATTTGCAGCAGCGCTCGCAGTCGAAATACTCCTCATGCAATGCCCGGTGCGCGGCATAGGTGATAACCTTCCCGGCCGAATGCCTGAACTGATAAACCTGCCCATCCTGATAGGGCACCAGGGCCAGGATGCTGTCCGGGATGGGCCCCATATCGATGAGGATGGGGTCGTCGCAGCGGCAGGAGCCGAGGGCCAGGGTGGAGAGGAGGAGGAGAAGTACTCTTTTCATGCGGGTTGTTTGGTGATCCGGTCCCCGCTTTCGCGGGGATGACAAGTGCTTTGGCGATCATTACAGGTCCCCGCTTTCGCGGGGATGACTAGTGCTCGATACTTGCTGTGCTCTCTGTCGTAAAACAAACATACTTGAATCTCAGATTTCGGAATTCGGAATTCTAAATTCAAATCTCAACCCTCTTACCTATTTACTTTCTTTGAATTCCCTAAATCTTGCTTTGATGCCAGCAGTGCCGGTATCACCGCTGTGAACCAGCACCCGGTACCTGAGTTTCAGCGTTTCGCCCTTTTTCAGCTGGGTTCCGGCGGCTTCATCGGCCGGCCAGTACATCGGAGTGGGTGAGAAGAAACCGTAGTCGCGGGTAAACCACGGAGCCGGGTACCAAGGGTTCGAAGGGTGCTGCAGGATGGCCATTCCCTCTGGTTTGCCGTTGCGGGTACCGTAGCAATCCATCCAGGGCGACCGTTTTCCAAAAGTTCCGGTGTCGCCTTGTTCTCCCTGATTTCCCTCGGCGTTCACCATTTTACCGCCGTTGGCAACTGAAAGATCGGGGGCCATGCGGGCACTGAAGAAGGAGTGGTTGGTTTTCTCGATCTTCACATCCATCAGCATATCCAAACGAATCTCAAAATCAATCTGATACAAATCCTTGGAGGGAGCAGTTATGGTGATGGTCCGAACATCTCGGATGGGCGACTCAGCGCCCGGTCGGGACCATATACACTCATTCTCAATCACCACGGAGTCCTTGCCCGAATTCAGGATTTCGGCCCGGAGGGTGCGGATTCTGCCCCGCTCAAGCCCCTCCTGCCAGTAGTTACCGCCATTCACACGGTCACATGCGAAGAAAAGCGAGCTGTGGTGCGGGTAGAGGCTATTGCGCATGGAGGTGACGCTGAATCCCGAGGGTCCGTTTACCGGGAAAAAGAACGGGTACTTCTCGTCGTCCGTAAAGATATACTGGGTAAACAAATTATCGTTTATCGATATATCGATTCGTGAGCCGACCCTGACGGCGGTCACTTTAGATTGCGGCAAAACTGCCGTAAAAGAGGAGATCAGGAATACGCCTGTCAGCAAAAATCTCGAAGGTTTCATGGTTTGGGAAGATATTTCAGGCTAAGATAACGCTTTGCTTCATTGATTGCGGGCCTCATCGATAAATGCCAGGATATTATCCAGCGAAGTATCGCCCTCCACGGAATGGGACGGCGAGAAGATATATCCGCCCTGGCGCCCCATTCTAAGCAGCTTGCGTGATTCGCTTCGCACCTCTTCGGGCGTGCCGCAGGGAAGGGTTTTCTGAATGGAGAGTCCGCCATGGAACGCCAATTTACCCCGATAGGCGCGGTGGATCTCAAATACATCCATCACCTCGGGCTGGAAGGGGTTGAAGCAGTCGAGCCCGGCTTCTATGAGCGACGGGAACAGTTCGTCGACCTTGCCGCAGGAGTGGATCATCACGAACCGGCCCTCTTTTTTTACGGCCTTATACATGCGCCGGATCGGAGGATAGAGGAATTCATGCCACAGGTCGGACCCCATGATGAGTCCGCGCTGCTGCCCCCAGTCGTCGCCGAAATAGACCGCATCGATATCCCAGGAGCAAGCCCGTCGCAGCTGGGCGATGTTGTAGTCGGCAATGGTCTCCAGAAGCTCGCGTACAAAATCGGGATTGACAAAGAAATCCATCAGGAGGTTCTCCATGCCCCGGAGCGACCAGGCCCGCTCGAACAGCGAGAACCCGATCTGGAACGCCCGGAACAGGTCGGGCTTCCGGCGGATCGAGTCGTCGATATCCGCAAAGAACCTCGGATCCAGCGGATCCGGAAACGTATACCCCTTGAGGGTCGCCTCCTTCAGTATGGGCTCCACCGGATTCCCGATATCCTTATCGATGGTGCGGTCCCACACCACCCCGAACACATCCTGGAAATGATCCGGCTGCACCTCCTCAAAAAACCCGATATCCGAACCCAGGTTGAGAATATGATTATCAACGGCCGCATCAATATCATCCGTGCCAAAATGCACCTTCAGCATCTCCAGCGGCTCCTTCGTAAACTTGAACGACCACGGAGTGTAGGGCGGTGGGTCGCCACGAAGAACCTGAGTAATGATAGAGCGGTGCGTCATGCGAAGCGGGTATTAGAGTGAAGCGGTCCCCGCTTTCGCGGGGATGACAAGAGCGACTGGTGGCTGGTTACTGGTTGCCGGTTGCCGGTTAAGCACTGGCGAAACCTTTTTTCTTGAAACCTATTTCTTTTTACCAATTTTTGCCTTCTGTCTTTTGCCTTCTGCCCTTTGCCTTCTGCACCGAATATACAACCAATTTCAGGGATTTTGGTGGCAGACGAAAGTTGCCAAATGCAATTACCGAAGCCGGAGTAGCAATGCTGTCAAGTGTTTTGAACAGCAGCGCGCCTTTAAAGTTAACATACAGATTATCAGAATTTTCAACATATTAAGAAGTACGATTCAAAATCATCCAGAAATTCTCAGGCTGATTGAAGAAATTCAGAGAAAAAATATTGAGCAAGATTGGCACGATAATCCTTAAAATGAGCGATAAAGTCTATTTGCTGATAGATGTCTTCAAAATCCGGATCCTGTATCTCACCCGGATCTAGTATGGCGTAAACCGAGGGAAAGCTACCATAAACGTAAATAGAATAGCGGCTTTTGTAATTAATAACCTTAACCGGGTATAAGAGCTTAATACTTGCTTTCGTAACCAGATTGATGGATGGCACCCTGACTTCATGCATCAATGCAAGCAGATGGAATTGGATTGGTCGTCGATTTTAGGTAAATTAGGTGGATGAAGAAAAAGCAGACAGAATTGGATGTCGATTATATAGGTGGACAAGGGCCTCTAACCGAGGCTGAAGAAAAAGCACTGAGCGAATTCTTCAGGCAGCGTAAGGAAAATTTGAAAAAATTACCTGTAAAACAACACCTTAGGAAATCAAAGCAACCAAATGTAAATCCTTAGTGGGATTGAAACGGTTTGGTCCGGGGAATAGGTGAAAATTGTTTACCAAGGCCTGAATTTCATCTCCCTGTAGAAATATCCGTTGCATAATGAATCAAGGGCCTGCCAATTAAGTTGCATTCCGGTCCATTCATCCCGGATATAGGTAAAAAACATCCCGTAAGCGTTTTCGAAATTGGAAAAGGGCGGCCGGTCGCTTCCGTCCCAATAATCCTTCACTGCCCAATAGTGGTTGAAGAATTTGTTGGGACGGAGAACAGCAATATCAATGCTGTCCAACCTCCTGACCAGTATGGTGTCGCTTTTCGGGAGCCTCATTTTCAATGGATTATAGAAACGAATCGGATACAGGTAGTACTCGTTATCTACAAAGCCCTCATGGGTCTTCCAAAAGACCGTCTGCGTGGAAAACCCGCTGGGATAATACTCTTTATAATGAACCCGGAATTCTATCTGGTTGAAACTTGCGTTGGGATTTCCGCCACCAGCTTCACCACCATTGCTTAGCTTGAATAATGTGGGTTTTGACCCATAAAGATATAAGGTATACCGGCTCACGTAGTTAATTAAACGATCCGGCCTGAGTACGTAAGCAGTGGCCTTGGCCGTCAATCCGATATCATGGATCCTGACCTCCAGCACCAGGCTGTCTGTATTGGGGATTCCCCAGGAATATCGCTCAGGTGGGCCTTTCTTGATGGGAAGCGGATGATCCAGGTTGAAAACCTGGTAAACTCCCTGCGGGAAGAAACCGGTGTCGCGACTGGTGGTCGTTTGAGTAAATTGTTCGGTCCAGATTACCGAATCTCCCTTTTTCCCAAATAAAAACACCTCCACAGAATTATATTCAAGTGAATCGGGATTCAAATTGGCCCAATCTCCCTTTTTATTGATGATGAAGGTTTTCTGAACCCTGACATACTGCACTGAATCGTAGGGATTCATCGCACACCAGATAACAGGTACTGCCGGGTGACCGCTGTTAATATCCAAATCAGAAGAACACCCTGCCAGAACCAAAATGGATAGAAGGTAGAAATGCTTCATAATCAAAACAATTCTGTGGACAGCAAAGGGGGATGGAGCAAAGGTAGGAAAAATAAGCCGGGGATGTACTGGTTACTGGTTACTGGTTGCTGGTTGCTGGTTACGCCCTGGCGATAACTTGATTCTTAAACCTTTTTCTTTTTACTAATTTTTGCCTTCTGCCTTCTGCCTTAAGGGCAATCCAAAAGGCCCTGCTATTGTAAAATTTATTATTCAACTTTTCCATTTTGATCTGGTTCTTGCATCTATAACATTGAATAAAACATAGCGCGATGGAAAACCTCACTAATGAAATTTTGCCCGATGAATTTGTAGTATCAAAGATCTATGAGTTAAGGGGAGTTCGGGTTATGCTGGATTTCGATCTGGCGGAACTTTATAATGTCGAAACCAGGGACCTGAATAAAGCAGTTAACAGGAATCCTGATAGATTCCCAGCTGATTTTATGTTCCGGCTGACGCCGGGTGAATTTAAAAACTTGATGTTCCAAATTGGCACATCAAGATGGGGTGGCAGACGAAAGTTGCCAAATGCATTTACCGAAGCCGGAGTGGCAATGCTGTCAAGTGTTTTAAACAGCAAGCGTGCCATTAAAGTTAACATACAGATTATCAGGATTTTTACCAAATTGAGAGGTGCGATTCAAAGTCACCCAGAAATTCTCAGGCTGATTGAAGAAATTCAGAGAAAGGATATTGAGCAAGATCAACAGTTATTACTGATTTTCGAATATCTCAAACAGCTCGAACAATCCAAAAAACAAGAAATAGAATTCCAGGAAAGAAGAAAAATTGGATTCAATCTGCCAGGCGGTTGACCATTTATACAATCAACTGATACCACAAGAATACTGAACTTAATCGTATGGATTCATCATGCACCCGATAACAGGTACTGCCGGGGATGAAATGGTTACTGGTTGCTGGTTAAGGCTTTAGCGATCCTTATTTCTTAAACCTTAATCCTTCTACCTTACTTCTGCCTTTTGCCTTGAGCCTTGAGCCTTTTGCCTTCTGCCCTACCCCCCGTGCACGGCCGGATCCACAATTCTAGCCTCCGACCTTGTTGCCTCCGGGGCAATGGGCAAATAAATGCCATATTGCTCCATCAGAATCTCAAAGAAGGGCTTGAAGGTAATGGAGTTGCCTATGAGGTCTTTCATCCGGAAGACAGGTTTTCCGGGGTCCGGCTGTTTGATATATTGCTCAAAATCGTTGGTGCTGAACGACAAAACGGGAGCGCCAACCGGCAGTCCGTCATAGGGGCCATAGCGGTGCCGCAGTTTCGGGTCAATAGCCAACGAATCGAGCCGGGCGGCCAGCACCATGGGCCCATACCCGATGGCTACATGGTCGTTCTTAACCGGCAGCAAACTGTACCAGAGGTGAGGGGCAAAGGTGATGGTTATCTGGTCCCGGTTTTTCCACGTACGGTCTACATACAGGTAAGACCCGGGGGCAGGCCGTGTTTCAAGCTCCTTGTCGTTGATCCTGACCTGATAGCCGGCACCGGTCCAGGCTGGAATTCTGATTGCAAACTGAAGGCCGACCGGTTTATCGCACCTGACTGTAAGGCTGAACTCATTCCCTTTCGGCAGGCTCGTTTGCTGGATCAGGGTTAGTCCCAGATCAGGATAAGCCAACTCGGAGGGTACAAACTGGTTAACATAGAGCCGATTCTGGTTAACTGCATACAGGTATTCAGCGATCCGGGCGTAGTTCTCCATGCCGGTTCCGGTGCAGCACCAGAAGGATGAGTCCGGGGTGCTCCAGGTCTTATAATATCCGGGCGCCATAGAAACGTAGTACATCGGCATTCCCGTTTCGCAATTGCGTGCTGCCAGGATCCCGTTGAGAAGCGCGCGTTCCATATAATCCTGATATTTCACGTCGGGATCCCAGCTCCAGATGTGACCGGAGAGTTTGATCAGGTTATAGGTGCAGCAGGTTTCATGCGAGGCGGGGCCCAGTTCGGTTTCGAGGTGGCCGGGAGCCGAGTTCCAGTGCTCGCCGTTGCTGGTTCCTCCGGTGACGTAAGTTCTCTGCCTGTCCATCTGATTCCAGAACCACTCCGCAATCTGCCGGCGGCTCACATCGCCGGTAACCTCATACTCCCTCGCGATGCCCACTATATTTGGAATCAATGAGTTACTGTGCTGGCCAGCCAGTTTATCCTCCTTCTGCAGCATGGGGATAAAATAGCTATCCTGATGGAAGGCACGGGCGAGAGCCCGGCAGGTAGTGTCGCCCGACAGGGTATACAGTTCCCATAAAACATCCTTCATGCCACCCTCTTCGGTGCTTTCAAGCACCTTCTGGAAATGCTCCCTTCCGAGGGGAATGATCCGTTTGTACAGGTAATGTGTGAGGTTGAGCGCGGTTTGCAGGGAAGAAGTGTCATCGAGGTAGATGTATCCATCCGTAAGACCGGCAAGAATTTTATGGAGCGTGTAATAGGGCGCCCAAACCGGCTTCAGGGTCTCAACCCGGTTAAGGTATTCATCGGGAAAGGCGCTCACATAGCCGGTCCCTAATGCAGCCTGGCACCGGGCAAGCTCCCGGATGATATACCTGCACTTTTCCAGGAGTACCGTATCTCCCGTAAGTTTTTGCATCCGGGCGGCAGCGGAGAGGTAATGGCCGATCGAGTGACCCCTCAGTTCGCGCCATTCCATCTCCCAGCCCCCATATTCGCGCGCCGTTGTGTCAAACCCTGCAACCTTCCTGAAATGATGCAGAAGGCGATCGGGATCCAGGGAAAGGAGCCAGGCCCGGTCCTGTTCCATGGCCTCTTGCCATGGACCGCCGGTGATCCGGATCTGGTCAATTTTGGGTTGAGTCAGGGTAACAAAGTCTGATTTTTGGTCCACGCACCCCAATAACCCGACCCCGATCAGGCTAAGGCAAAAAATGCGGTAGAATGGTTGCATTTCTATTGATTATTAGCGGTGTGACTGACTATTTTTTTACCGGTATCACGAACAGGTTAACCGAATACGCAGGAACAGTTACGGTAAAATCCTTCGAGCATTCTGACAGGATTTTCTCTGCCGGCACAATGCGGGTGGGCTGCTCCAGGTTATTGCGGTCATTGAGGCCGGATGCGCTGATGATGATCTGCCGGCCGCCGGGGTCAACCGATTTGGCGCCGCTGAGCCGGATGTTCGTTTCCACGGGGAACGGGTCATAATTCACCACTTTCACCACAACCTGACTCTTTGCCGGATCGTACCCGGCCCCGGCGAAAAGGGATTCCAGCGGAATGAGTCCGGCTGCCGAAATCAGCTGGTCATCGAGATACATTTCGGCCCTGTCGCGGGTAATCACGATCCGCAAATCATACCAGCGGTCGTTTTCAATGGAGCCCCGCTTGCTGCTGATCCGTTTGTAGGCATATCCCTCCGGTGCGCCCCACGACTGCATTTCATGGAAGGAGTTCCCGTTGGCGCCGTAATTGGCGAAGAAGAAGCGGTCGTTACCCTGCACGTTCATGAACACGATGAAGCCCTCGGAACCGGCTGTGCGGCGGGCTTTCACGCGGATCTCCCCCGTTTCGAGGCGGAGATCCTTCAGGTACATGCGGGCGGCATCCATCCGGGGATCGGTCTGCTTCAGGACCCCTCCGGCCACCTCAAACTGGCCCTGAACCGGCACATCCCAGTGGTTCAAATCTTTAAAATCATCCCGATAGATGAGCTGGCCGACTGCATCCCGAACCTCCAGGTTCCGGAATTCCGTTTGGGTCTGCCACGAACCCAGTCCGATACGCCCCCCCAAAAGGGGCTTCAGGGTATCGGGCTGCTGCCCGGTCTGCAGTTTGGTACCTAAACTTACCGCGGGACGGTTCTCGTTGAACACCTTCTGCACATAGTAGGCCGGTTGTGCATAACTCCGGGAAGCATCATATTCAATGAGGTTCACCCCCCAGCTGCGGTCGTTCACGTTGCAGAACAGAGGCGCGTAACTGGCCATCTTCACCAGGTCGCCGTTCTTCTCCATCATCATCAGGTACACCGCATCGCTGAGCGCGCAGAGCATATCGCCCTCCGCATGGTGGGAGGCATATTCCCCAACATACACCGGCCACGGAGTCCGTTTGTACCGGTCGAAATAGTCGAAATTGGTCCGGATCCACTGGGCATCCCGATAGGCGTGCTCATCGATCATATCGATATTCGCATCCCCTGCCCGCTCGATCACCGGGCGGTTGAGCCCGCTCCAGTACATACTCAGAATCACCACCATATCGGGATATCGGGCTTTGATGGCCTTCCTGAATTTCAGGTAATAATCGGCGTAGCTGGCCACATAATGCTCGTTGCCAACCTCCACATATTTCAGCGGGAAGGGCTTCGGGTGCCCCATTTTCGCCCGTTGGGCGCCCCACTTTGAGTCGGTCGGTCCAATCGCATATTCAATGGCATCCAGGGTCCGCTGAATCAGGGGCTCCAGACTGTCGACCGGCCAATTATTGTCGGGGTGCACGGTCATGCCGGCAAAGGCCACATACATGGCATCGGCGCCGATCTGCTCGCAGAATTCGAGGAACTCATGATATCCAAATCCATCGGTCGACCGGTATTTCCAGTACCCCCACATGCCGGGGCGCTCCTCAGGCGGATAAACCATCGTCCGCCAGTCGGGCGCCGAGGCCCAGGAGAGTCCCTCCACGTAGCATCCGCCCGGGTACCGGATAAAATCGGGCTTAAGATCAGCCAGATACTGAGCCAGATCGGGCCGCAGTCCGTTGGGCAGGTTCCGCCAGGAGTGCGGGAACAGCGATACCCAGTCGACCTGGAGGGCGCCCTTTCCGGTGAAAGTAAGCACCAGTGTGGCCTTCGGATCGGTTGCAGTGGACGTTAATTTCGATGTGTATTTTTTCCATGAGCCCGATTTTTTAACCGGAGCAAGGCTTTGAGTGGCCAGTATTTTTCCGTCGGCCCCTTCGAGAGTGACGGTTAGCTGCCCCGCGAAATCATAGGGACGCAGGAAAAAGGTGAGGTCATAGGATAAGTCCTTCCGGATATCCATGCCCCAGTAGCCGCTGTTGATGAGGGAAGCTGAGCCGGCGACTGGCAGGCTTATTTTGAGCGACCGCTGCGAGGCGGCGTTCATTGGGAATTCATCCGTGAGTTTCATGGCTGCCTTTGAATCCCCGTTGTTGCGGAGGCTCCAACCCACCAAAGCCCTGTCGGGGTCCCAGCCGCAATTGCCGTTCCAGGGCCAGGGCATCTCCCAGCGCTCCTTCGGTACACCAGCCGGAAGCGACACCAGCTCCATCCGCTGCTTTCCTTCGGCATCGGTCACCAGCTTCATCCCGGGGGGCACGATCCCCTCCTCGAAGCTCCGGTTCTGCACCAGCTCGGCGTAGATTCCGCCATCGAAGCCATGACTGATTTCTTCCATAAAGATGCCTGAGAGCCCGGTCGGAATCTCCGCGCGCTGATCCGTCAGGTCAACCGTCAGCGTGGAGATTTCGGTTTTAGTTTTGGTGGAAGAGGGCTTGGAAGCTGCGCCAGACTGGGCGGCTAGCGACACCGGAAGCACAAGTGCCAGGAGTTGGGAGGCTAGAAAGAGAGTTTTTTTCATGGGTGTTTTTGTTCAGATCTGTGTCTTATACAAAATAAGTGTTTTTCCTACAATTAATATTCTCATCAAAAAAAAGTAAAATTGTAATTCATACTATCAAATCCCGGCTCATGAACACAACATACCCCTATCGCATCGGCCTGTTCGGCATCGGCCTCGATACGTACTGGCCTCAGTTTGAAGGATTGAAAACCCGTCTGGAAGGGTATCTCGGAACCGTTGAGAACCGGATGACCGGCTATGGCGCGGAGGTTGTTTCGGCCGGGCTGGTTGACAGTCCGGAGAAAGCGCAGGATGCGGCCTGGCTTTTCAGGGAGAAAAATGTGGACCTGATATTTCTTTACATCACCACCTATGCGCTCTCTTCCACGGTACTGCCGGTGGTTCGGCGCGCCGGGGTGCCGGTGATCATCCTGAACCTGGTTCCCGGGAAGGCCATTGATTACGACAGCTTCAACAACCTGGCAGACCGGACCGCCATGACCGGCGAGTGGCTGGCATATTGCTCGCCCTGTCCGGGCCCTGAGATTGCCAATGTTTTCACCCGCGCGGGCATTCCCTTTCATCAGATTACCGGATCCCTCGAGGGAGATCCGGCAGTCTGGCAGGAGGTTGAGGATTGGGTGCTGGCCGGAAAGGTGGCTCATACCATGGCGCGTAACCGGTTGGGATTGATGGGCCACTATTACGGCGGCATGCTTGATGTCTATTCCGATCTCACCCAGCACCTGGTCAGCTTTGGCGGCCACATCGAGATGCTGGAGGTGGATGAGCTGACGGTCCTTCGCAGGGAGGTTGCCGGACATGAGATCGCCGACCGGCTCGCGATTTTTGCGCATGAATTTGATATACAGTCCGATTGCGGCACGGAGGATCTGAGGGAAGCGGCGCGCACCTCAGTAGCCCTCGACCGCCTCGCGGAACAATACAGTCTCGGTTCGATGGCCTACTATTACAAAGGCAGCGGCACCGAAAATGAGGCATCCATTGCCACGATCATTCTGGGTAGTTCGCTCCTCACCGCCCGGGGTATCCCGGTTGCCGGCGAATATGAGGTGAAGAATGTACAGGCTATGAAGATCATGGAAAGTTTCGGCGCCGGAGGATCCTTTACGGAGTATTATGCACTGGATCTTGTGGATGACCTGGTTCTGATGGGGCACGACGGTCCCGGTCACACCGCAATTGCTGCGGGCAAGACAAAAGTGAAGCCGCTGAAAGTGTTCCATGGAAAGGTTGGGAAAGGCCTGTCGGTGGAGATGTCGGTACGCCCGGGGCCTGTCACGCTGCTTTCGGTGGTGGAAGAAGCCGGCGGCGGGCTCAGGCTGCTTGTTGCCGAGGGCGAAACGGTACCCGGACCGATTCTCGAGATCGGAAACACCAACAGCCGCTACCGGTTCCCGATCGGGGCAAAGAAATTCGTTGAGGACTGGAACTCCAACGGTCCGGCGCACCATTGCGCCGTGGGGGTGGGACACATCGGTTCAGGAATTGAGAAGCTCGGCAAGCTACTGAATATGAAGGTGGTTAGAGTTTGCTAAGATTGGATTGGGACCAGTTGAGCGTGGAGCAGAGTAATCCTAAAATAAAGAGAACATATATGTTG
>MEOR01000057.1 GCA_001769295.1 Bacteroidetes bacterium GWF2_49_14
ACGGATCGGCGGAAACATAGTTATTCCGTAGGGTAAACAGTTTCTCATCGGCATACCAGGCGATCTCTTTCCACTTACCGATGCACACATTTCTTTCAATCAGGTTGCCTTCCGGCGGGATGCCCCTGAATGCCGGTCCTGTAATGGGTTCAGCGCCGGGTGCACCGTAAAAGGCGTCGAGGGATTTTATCTCCGGATAGTTAGCCCGATACAGGTCCTGCGGCACGTCATTCATCCGCTCCCGCATGGTTTTGTTCACCATATTGTACCAAACGGGTGATGGGTCTATCCCGCGGCCGTCGGCTCGTATAGCAGGATCACATTCGACAAAGAGATTATTGACCACCCGGTGATCACGCCCTCCGCCGATGAACATGGCCCAGTGGACCTTGTAGAATACGTTCCCGTACACTTCGGTGCCGCTGACGCAGTCGTCCATGTAAACCCCCATGGATCCCATGCCTACGCCGCCGGTTTCGTGTATATAATTGTGAATGATGCGGTTGCCTCTGAAAGAATAGTCTCGCCCTGTATAAATGGCACCCACATCCCCGGTTTCCAGGGCGACATGATGAATATCGTTATACTCCATCAGGTGGTCGTTTCCCCAGAAGAGTATGGCACAATGGGGATGGTCGTGGATCAGGTTGTGCGAGGCACGCATTCCGACGCCGGTCATCTGGATGGCCGGGGCATAGCAGACCGACCAGCGCGCCTGGCGCTGGAAATGGCAGTTTTCGACGAAATGGCCGCAGGAGGTGAGCAACTGCCGGTCGCCGCCGACCAGGGTTACACCGCCGTCGCCGGTATCCAGCAGCTCACAGTTTACCACGCCGTGGTTGGTTCCGCCATTGATATTGATGGCTCCATTGCCGATATTGCACAGATAGCAGCCGATCACCCGGTTTCCTTCGCCGCCGCTGATCTCAATGGCCGATCCCCGGGTGGCCTCGATGCGTATTCCCTCGAAAACCATGTGGCTGGCATCGGTCAGCCGAATTGCAGGCTGTTCAAGAATCGAAAATAGCGCCTCGCCCGATCCGATGGGGGCTGTTGGCCAGAAATAGAGCTTGCCGGCTGCCGTGTCTACAAACCATTCGCCCGGCTGATCCAGCTCCTCCAGGATGTTCATGAAGCAGAACCGCTGGCCTTTCATAAATGCATAATTTCCATACGGGGCCTTGGTGCGGATGAACTTTTTCTCCGAATCAAGCTCGTCGATCTGCTCATAGCTGTTGGCCCAGTCATAGGCCCAATAGCCATGGATCCAGATGTTTGAGAAATCCTTCCACCGTGTCGGGCGGTCGCCGTTGTAGAAAAACCCGGACTTCAATGCGCCCATGATTGTGCCATGACCATCATCCTGTGCAGTCTCTTTGGGGAATCCGGCGATCAGTTCCCAGGAGCCTTTGTTGGGCCAACGGGAAAGGTTCATGGGAAGTCCGCCGAAAAACAACTCACCATGAGCCGGAACCGAAGGCCGGCCAAAGCCTCGTGACCTCAGGGTCCCGTATTCCTTGATACCTGATGCTTTCAGATCAGCCACCAGCACCTTTTCGCGTACCGGTTCATCCAGCCGTGCAAGAACATCTGCATCCTTCAGCGGCTCAAACCCGGTCAGAACCCTGCCCCCGAGAAAGCGTACCCGCTCATTTTTCCAGGCTTTCCAGAGCGCAGGGGCATCGGGCGAACCGCTGTCATCGGAATTAAACTCAAGGGATTGTGTCCGGACATAATCTCCGCCGCGCAGCCAGATGGTCACCCCGCTCCTGGGAAAGTCTCCTGATTTCCTCATCTCCCGCACGGCATCCCGCGCCCGTTCCGGGGTGAGAAAGGGTTTGGCAAGAGTTCCGGGATTCTGGTCGCTGCCGGTTGTGGAAACGTATAGATCCCCTGTGCGGGTTGAAGTACCCGAACCGGCACAAGACGGTAAACATGACAGCAAAAAAATGGAAGCCAGGTAGAAAGTGGTGGCAATGGACTTTTTCATGGTTTGGTCTGATTTAGCCCAAAGATAAGAATACAGGACCGACATTGGAGTGCCCACACCTCACTATACCTCACAATACCTCACTACACCTCACTACACTACTTCTCACTCCGGCCCCTCTGAACGCGATCCACCTCACCCCCGGCCCCTCTCTCGCGCTCCCGTTGGTCGCGGGAGAGGGGTGTCGGCTCCGGGCCATCCGTAGTGCTGGCACTTTTTTTTTCAGGATCAGGTGGTCTTGTTCTACCATCTACCCTCGAAGCACACTCCACTCTCCCGCGACCAACGGGAGCGCGGGAGAGGGGCCGGGGGTGAGGTGGATCGTATCATCGGAGAGGGGCCGGGGGTGAGGTAGATTAAGGCATCACCTGTAAACCATCCTCCTGGCCACGGTTTCCTCCCTGGTCACCAGTGAATAGTAGTAGATTCCCGGCGCCAGGTTATACTCCTCGGGCTGGAATCTAAGGGTGTGCTTGCCAAACGACATCTCTTCCTGGTCGGCCAGGGTGGCAACGGTCCGGCCGAACAGGTCCAGCACCCTGACGGTTACCGGCCCGCTTTCTTTAAGCTTGAAGGAAAACAGGGTGTACTGGTCAAAGGGGTTCGGCGAATTCTGTTCCAGTGAGACCGGGGTTTTGTCAGTCGTTTCAATCCCTTCAGAGCCCATGGTCAGGCTTGCGCCCCAGAGGCTGTTGGTTCCGTTGTCCTGGCGCGACCATGCGGCGAAAATCTTGTTATTATGAGCGCTTATTCCGAGATAGTGGCCGAAAAATGCGGTGCTGTAAGGAATAAACGGGGTGTCGCTGATTTTTATATTCTCAAAGGACGTGCCCCCGTCCCTGGAAATCGCCATATATACATCGGTTTGATTATCAGAATAATTCCTGCGATCGTAATATAAAACATAGACGTATCCGGTGACCTGATCAATGGTTACGAAATTGAAAAACTGGTCTTTTCCGGCCGGTCCATTGTTTACCTTTTTCGGAGTTGACCAGGTGCTGCCGCCATCCCTCGAATTGATGATCCAGATATCGGAATCCGCTGCACCCCCTCGTTTTTCCGACCAGTTTATATAGATCGATCCCTTGTACCGGCCGGTGCTCCGGTCGCAGGCGATGACCGGAAAACTGGGTGTGAGCTGCATGCCGGGGATCGTATAGATCCACTGTGCAGGCTGCGATACCCTCAGATCATTCGCCAGCCAGGTACGGCCTTCATCCGCCGATTTGTCGAACATCAATCCTTCCGGACTCCACCAGCAGACATACACCTCGCCGTTGGGCCCGGTGGTAGGGTAGGACCCATGCACACTCTGGAAGCCCCCGGATGCGTTTCCTCCTTTTTTGCTTATCCTGATTTTATCCGACCAGGTGATTCCGCGGTCCTCCGAGCGGGCCAGGTAAATGATGGTGGAATCCCGGGGATCGAGGCTCCCGTGCTTGTTAAACTGCGACCAGCTCACATACAGGTTGCCATGGACCGGATCAAAAGCGGCCCACTCCTTGTCGATCTCCATCGTTCCGTTCAGCGCTGTAAAACTACCGTCCGACCAAGTTGTAGAATTACCGGCCATCTTTTGGCAAACCACCCGGCTCAGGTTGGGCACCAGGTGGAAGTAATAGAAGCTGCCTTGATCGTCGCAGACAATAACCGGATCGCAGTTTACCCCATAGGAGGATCGCAGGACTCCATGCTGCCAGGTGAGGCCGCCATCTTTGGAAAAATAGTAGTTATTTGCATTAGCCCCCACCATAATTTCATCTGTATTTCCAGGGTTGATGCTTACAGAAGGCTCATTCGGATCCCAGCTGTTGATCGATCTGCCGATGCGGATATTGGGCGATTGGGCAAAAAGGGATGATTGCAAAAGGAAGTATCCCATTAGTAAAGTGATAGTTGCTTTCATTTGCCGGCTATTTTAATATCTGTTGTTGAAATAGTATAGACAAACAGGGAATTGTCGTGCCTGACAATGAGCTTTCCGTTACTGATGACCGGGTGGGAGCAGTGGTATTTGGTGCCTCCGGGGATTTTAAAGGAGCCGACTGTTTCAACTCCTGATTCAACGGGTTTTAAAAGCGAGAAGTTTCCGTCAATGTCGTAAGCATAGATCAGGCCATCACCTGCAACTGAGGTGACAACCATCGCTGTGGCCGGGATGGAAGCAATGGTTTGTCCGGTGGCCCAATCAACGGTCAGATATTTTTTGCCCTTGCTTTTACCGTACATCCGGTTGCCGATGAGAACGGGATCTCCCTGCAGTGGGAAAAAGTCAGACTGGGTCCAGGCTACCTGAGGAGGATTGCTGCCATCTGCGAGTTTCAGGAGCACAGAGGACATCTCAGTCAGGTAAAACAGGTACCCATCGTGAAAAAACAAGCTGCCAACGTACGTTCCCCAACCCCGCGGATGGGTCCAGACTACGGATCCATCGGCAATATTCAGGGCTATTATCGAAGTTTCATCCTGGTAGAAGTAGTATTTCCGGCCTTTATGGTCGGCCAGTGTGGGTGTTCCGTAACCGCTCACCTCCGAGGTTCCCTTGCTCTCCCATACAACGGTGCCTGTCGCCTGGTCTAAAGCAACGATATTCCTGGCCGCACCCCCGGGTGCGCAGATGAGGAGGTTGCCATCGACTACCAGATTGTCAAGATAGCCGCCCTTTTCCAATGGGTTGATGCCATCGAATTCCTTGATCAGGTCCCTTGACCAGACCACATTCCCTTTGGCAGTATTGAAGCAGTAGAGCATTCCCAGCCCGGTGGTTATGAAACCTTGATCCCCCCTGATAACCGGAGTGGAATAGGTTCCTGCATATACACCCATGAAATCCCTGCTCAGGCGGGTTTTCCATAGTTGGACGCCCATCATGTCGAAACAGAACAGGTAACTGATGCTGTCGAGCGTTCCGACTGTTATCACCCTTTCATTAGCGACCGCAGCCGAGGCGTACCCTACCCCTAAACCATCAAATTTCCATAGGAGCTGCGGGCCGCCGGATGGCCAGGTTTGCAGGAGATTGGCTCCGGGGTAGGTCCCGTCGCGGTTCGGGCCCCGCCATTGCGAAAAATCGGACTGTGAAAACGAAGTGCCGGTGGAAAGAAGGGCTAACAGCATGATAATCAGTTGGCTTTTCATGACGAAGTTGTTCGGATTGGTTTGATAATCCGAAAG
>MEOR01000058.1:0-168 GCA_001769295.1 Bacteroidetes bacterium GWF2_49_14
GAGCAGCCATCCTGTTTAAGACCTGGGCTAGTGGGTTGGATTCTGGTGCGTTTTCTATCATTGTCAGCGAAATTTGGTTCGCTGAGCAACTTGCAATTTCAGGACCAGGCCAAAAAGAATTCCCTAAAACTCCTTGACAGACCTCAAGAATATTTGGTAAATCACAGA
>MEOR01000058.1:239-34565 GCA_001769295.1 Bacteroidetes bacterium GWF2_49_14
TGAGCGAAAAGTTAATGTGATTTCTATTTTGGCAGACTTGCCAGATATTCGATTATGGAATCAATCGGTTCTTTGTAATCCTTGTTTTTAGTCTTTCTCAAAGACTTTCTTGTCTTCATTTCTGTCTTTCTATTCGCAACTACTTGATTCTCTGGATAATTCTGTCTAAATGGTTTGTGGCTCTGTGGAAGGTTTTCCAGTAGATTTCCCCTTTGGTCGACGAAAATCATTCTTAACCTATTGAAGAATAGCGTATTGTTATTGTTATAATCTTGTCTGATGAGGCCACTACCGCTCAATTTGTAGAACAGATAGAAAAGACTTTGCTTGTTGACCAGATCATTATGCAGATCTATCCAATTTATATAGAGTAAAGCATTCAGCTCACTTCCATCGAATGCCCGCTTTAGATTTGGCCAATTAACATCACTCCGAATGAACCCATGGGTTATTAAGGACTCTCCAAGTAAAAGGACGAACCGATGTATATCTTGGTCATTACAGGAAAACGATTTGATCAGTTCCTTGCTTATCGTGGATACCTTACCGCTAAGCTGTAATTGAAAATCTTGACTCTGAGTAACATTGTGAATCGCTGAAATATAAAGTGTTTTAGATCCAAGGATGTTAAAAAATGGATTGCTTTCAATGTATTCTCCGGCCACTTTAAAAACAGGATGTTTCGCATTCACCTTATACTTGAAACGACTTTTTATATAAAAGGATATTGCTGCAATTGCGAATTCCGTAACGCCCTTCATGTATCCAATCTGCCTGTTACGGCATAAATCTAATCTGTATCGCACTCTATCTAAGAGAAGTTCCAAATTACTTTTGGTTCCGACGAAGTCCTTGTCCAACCATACGATAGCTTGATTTAGTTTGACTTGTAGAAAAATGATCGCTTCATCCCGTAAGGAGGATTCTACTCTAGTTGTTCCCAGAAGTTGGTCTTGTTTATGCGAATAAGTATATTGACCTGTGGTTAGGTCTAAATCATGAATGATCCGATCCGGGTATATGTCACAACTAATACACTCAACAGGTAAAAGGGCGATGTTCTCCGGAGTGGTCCATTCAAGGAAGTCTTCAAGTAAATTTTGGGCATCATCCATAGTTCCGTATGCCTTTTGTTACTATTTTGTTACTACTCAAACATAAACACCCTGCAAATCACATGTTTACAGGGTGTATCGTGTAGCGAGGCCGAGAATTGAACTCGGGACCTCATGATTATGAATCATGCGCTCTAACCAACTGAGCTACCTCGCCGATTTTTGTGGACGCAAAATTAGAAAAAAATCTTATATTGCGAAATAACATCAAGCGGAGTTGCAATATGTCGGGAAAAAAGAAATTAGATATGGAGTACGTGATCAACGCTTCACCCAAAGTGATCTATGCCCGTATCAGCACCCCCGGAGGATTGTCGGAATGGTTTGCCGATGATGTCAACCTCGAGGGAAGCATATTTACTTTCATGTGGGAAAAAACCGCTCAAAAAGCCGAACTCATATCCACCAAGGAAAACCGGTCTGCACGGTTTCACTGGCTCGATGAAACGGACCACAAAACCTATTTCGAGTTTAAAATAAATCAGGATGATCTCACCAGCGATGTTTCACTCACCATCACTGACTTCGCCGATGATGACGAGATCGAGGATGTTAAAGGACTTTGGGATAAGCAGATCAATAATTTAAAAGCCCAGCTGGGATCATAAAACCCCACCCTTGCATACCTTTGGGCCGGAACTAACGTTTCTGTTTGTGAGAATTCCATCATGAAAAGGCTGCACCGATATCTCATCCGGTCCTATATCGGACCCCTCATTCTTACTTTCTGCCTTGCCATGATCGTGCTGATCCTTCAGTTTGTCTGGAAATGGATCGATGAGCTGGTTGGCAAGGGGCTCTCCTTTTCGGTGATCATAGAGCTTCTCACCTACGTGTCGGCAAAGCTCCTTCCACTCGCGCTCATCCTGGCCGTTCTCCTGGCTTCCATCATGACCTTCGGCAATCTGGGCGAACACTCGGAACTCAGCGCCCTGAAAGCCTCCGGAATCTCCCTCACGCGGATCATGAGGCCGCTTTTCGTACTGGCTTTGTTGCTCACAGGGGGTGCCTTCTACGTATCCAACGTAACCATTCCGGATACCAATAAAAAATTCTATTCCCTGCTACAGGATATCCGCCAGCAGCGACCGGAGTTCTATATCAAGGAAAAACAGTTTTATAACGGTATCGAAGGGATCAGCCTTAAAATTGGCAAAAGGTCAAAGAACAGCACCATGCTTTACGACCTGATGATCTACGACCACAGGGCGCGGGCAGGTAATGTGGCTGTAACCGTTGCAGATTCCGGACAAATGTTCATCACGGAGGATGAGAAAAACCTGATTCTCACGCTCTATCAGGGCAACTCTTACTCCGAATACCTGGATACCAACCAGCGGCTGGATAAAAACCGCAAGTTTCAGCGCGACCGGTTTGAATCCCAGCAGCTCCTTTTCCGGCTCCCGGGCGATTCGCTTAAACGGACCGAAGAGGAGATGTACAAGGACCACTACATGATGAAGGACATGAAGGGCCTGTCAGATTATTCCCAAAAACTCAGGAAGGGTATTAAGGATAAGCGGGCCAAGGTAGCACATAACCTCCTGGCGGTTCAGTATTTCAAGCTCGAAGATAAAAGTGAGGCACCCGCAGCTCTTACGGATGCGCAAAAAGAATTGCAGAAAACAAGGATCGATGTTGCCGATTATTACTCCAAACTGCCGGAAGATAAAAAAACGGAAGTTGCAACCTATGCCACCACTCTTGCCAAAGGAGCACAAACGATTATCAAAAACAGTAAGGAAAATATCGAGAGTGAGAAAAGATGGATCTACAGGCACCAGATAGAATGGCACCGGAAGCTTACTCTCTCCCTTGCCTGCCTGATTTTTTTCCTGATCGGCGCCCCGCTTGGGTCGATTATCCGAAAGGGCGGCCTTGGCACACCCGTAGTGGTCTCCACGATTTTTTTCATTTTTTACCATATCCTTTCCCTCGCCGGCGAGAAATACGCCCGGGCCGGAATCCTCCCGGTCTGGCTGGGAATGTGGGGTTCCTCAATATTGCTTCTCCCGCTGGGTATCTTCCTGACAATCAAATCAACCCGCGACTCCGCACTGATGGTTGGCGAGTCCTATTCGCTCATCATCCGTAAAATCCTTAGATTTGGCCGACGTTTCGGACCTGCCAGGAATGAGAATCCTTCAGCTAACCAATAAAGTTCCCTACCCTCCCCGCGACGGAGGTGCCATTGCCAGCCTTTCGCTTGCAACCGGTCTGGCCAGGGCCGGGCATGAGGTGGTGGTGCTGGCGATGAATACCACCAAACACAAGGCGTCCGTAGAGACGCATAATCATGCGTCTCGAAATTATGAGACGCATGATTATGCGTCTCTACACCCGTCTCTAAAGTTGATTTCAGTGCCGGTGGATACCAGAATACGGTGGTTTCCGGCGTTGATGAATCTGCTTTTTTCGCGCCTGCCTTACAACGCCGTCAGGTTCCGCTCCAGGGAATATGCAGCCGCGCTCAGGAGATTGCTGGAAAAGGAGAAATTCGACTTCGTCCTGCTCGAAAACCTCTATACCTTCCTGTATCTCGATATTCTGGAAAGTTTCCAGGGCACCCGTATCATTATGCGGTCGCACAATATCGAGCATGAAATCTGGCTGAGGACCGCAAAGGCTACCCCGGGCCTGAAAGGAATGTACCTGAAAATCCTGGGGTCAAGGATCCGGAGGTTCGAATTAAAACAGATCAACCGCTATTCGGCGGTTGTACCGATTTCCGAACACGACGGAGCGCAGCTCACCGCGTTTGGAAACCACAAGCCCATGTTTATTTTACCTACAGGTATCGAACTGTCGTCCAAAGAATTAAAACCCCAGCCAGGGATCGGATCCTTGGTTGGGCATCTTGGAGCTCTCGACTGGCTGCCAAATCAGAACGGAATCCGGTGGTTCCTCCAGGAGGTTTGGCCGATCGTAAAGAAAAGTATCCCCAAAGCTGAGTTTCACCTGGCCGGTCGCAATTCTCCAAAAGATTTTGCCGCAGAAATGCAAGCGATGGGTGCCTTTTTTCATGGAGAGATCGAGGATGCACAAAGTTTTACCGCCGGGTTGTCGGTCATGGTTATCCCGCTCTTCTCCGGCAGCGGTATGCGTATCAAGATGCTCGACTACCTTTCTGAGGGAAAGGCAGTGGTTTCAACCACCATCGGAGCCGAAGGCGTTTGCCTGACACCCGGCACAGAAAGCCTGGTTGCCGACCGTCCGGTTGATTTCGCAGCTGCCGTGATCACGCTCCTGCGCTCACCCGGACTCAGAAAGGAGATGGGCGAAAAAGCCATTGAGCTGGTACGGAATAACTATTCCAATGACTTATTGATCAAGAGGTTTGTTGATTTTTTAACCCGATTACCATGATCGCAATCCTCCTTTTCTGGCTTTGTGTTGCAGCTGTTTTCCACAGTTATATACTTTTCCCGCTTTTATTGAAACTGTTTGC
Source organism: Bacteroidetes bacterium GWF2_49_14 (assembly GCA_001769295.1). Taxonomy (GTDB): domain Bacteria; phylum Bacteroidota; class Bacteroidia; order Bacteroidales; family UBA12481; genus UBA12481. The sequence continues at coordinate 4,803 of MEOR01000058.1, forward strand.
CCACCTGAAGTCAGGGCAATCCGTCATTCATCCGGCCCCTGACGCGCCTCCTCAGGTCTCCATTCTGATGTCGGCATTCAACGAGGAGGAGGTTATTTCCGAAAAGGTACGGTCGGCCTTCAGCAGCAGGTATCCGGCGGAAAAATTCGAGATACTCGTGGGATCCGACGGCTCGTCCGACCGTACTCCTGAAATCCTCATGGAGCTTGAAAAAGAGTTTCCCGCCCTTAAATCCTTTGTTTTCAGCGAACGCCGGGGCAAACCAAATGTGATCAGCCTTCTGGCCGGAAAAGCTTCCGGCGAGATCCTCGTTTTCACGGATGCCAATGTGCTGTTTGATGAAGATACACTGTCACAAATGATGGCCCCGTTTGCAGATCCGCTCATGGGACTTGTGGATACCCGGATGATTAATCTGGGCATGAAGAAAGAGGGGATCTCTTTCCAGGAGAAGGCCTATATATCACGGGAGGTAGGAATCAAGGACCTTGAAAGCCGCCTGTGGGGCACGATGATGGGCCCCTTCGGCGGTTGCTTTGCCATCCGTGCAAAACTGTTTGAACCGATTCCCAGAAATTTCCTGGTGGATGATTTCTTTCTGAACATGAAAGTGCTTGAATCGGGCTACAAAGCGGTAAATAATCCCGCGGCCTGCGTTTATGAGGATGTCTCAAACGATGCAGCTATTGAATTCAGGCGCAAGATCCGCATCGCTACCGGTAACTTTCAGAATCTGGCGCGGTTCCGGAAACTGCTTTTTTCGCGGCGGCCCGGCCTTTCATTCTGTTTCTGGAGTCACAAGGTATTGCGCTGGATCGGCCCTCTTTTTATCCTGGGTGCACTCTTTAGCCTGATATTCATTGCCTTTACCCATCCATTCTATCGTATACTACTGATAATCAATGTAGTAGTTTTACTGATCCCGGGTCTCGATTTTGCGCTGAAAAAGCTAAATTTGCATTTTCCTTTTTTCCGGTTCATTTCCCATTTTTTGGCCATGAACCTGGCATTGGCGAAAGGACTGTTACGATATCTGAAAGGGGTAAAAACGAATGTCTGGCAACCAACCAAGCGACATCAGTAAAAGACTCGACACCATTGAAGAGGCCATCGAGGCGATCCGAAACGGTGAGATCATCATTGTTGTGGATGATGAAGACCGTGAGAACGAGGGTGATTTCATTGCAGCGGCCCAGCTGGCAACGGCCAAAACGATCAACTTCATGGCCCGCTTCGGCCGGGGGCTGATCTGCGCCCCGCTGCCTGAGGAGCGTTGCGAGGAGCTCGACCTTCCCTTGATGGTAGGCAAGAACACCTCTTTCCATGAAACCGCCTTTACCGTTTCTATCGACCTGCTCGGTCAGGGCTGCACCTCCGGGATCTCCGCACAGGACCGCTCCAAAACCGTTCAGGCATTGGTCGATCCCCGATCGAGGCCTGAGGATTTCGGCCGGCCGGGGCATATCTTTCCCCTGATAAGCAAGAGCAAAGGTGTACTCCGAAGGGCCGGACATACTGAAGCCGCAGTAGACCTCACCCGCCTTGCAGGGCTTCGGCCAGGCGGGGTGCTTGTTGAGATCATGAACGAAGACGGCAGCATGGCCCGTCTGCCCGAGCTGCTGGAGATCGCGTCTGAGTTCAGGCTCCGGATCATAACCATCAAGGACCTTATAGCTTACCGACTGAGACAGGAGAGCCTGATCGATCGGGGGGTTCGGGTTAACCTTCCAACAGCCTTCGGAAACTTTGATCTGATCCCTTATGTCCAGAAGTCGAACGGACTCGAACACATTGCCCTGGTCAAAGGAAGCATCGAACCCGATGAGCCGGTCCTGGTGAGGGTTCACTCCTCCTGCATAACCGGCGATATTTTCGGATCCTACCGTTGCGATTGCGGCTCCCAGCTTCACGCCGCCATGCAGATGATTGAAAAAGAGGGCCGGGGAGCCCTGATCTATATGAACCAGGAGGGGCGCGGCATCGGATTCTTCAATAAAATGAAGGCTTATCAGCTGCAGGAGCAAGGCCAGGATACCGTTGAAGCCAACCTCAACCTCGGTTTTGAGGATGACGAAAGGGATTATGGCGTTGGCGCCCAGATACTAAGGGACCTCGGTATAAAGAAAATCAGGCTGATCACCAATAATCCGCGCAAGCGCGCAGGGCTTGAGGGATATGGTATCAATATCGTTGAAAACGTGGCTCTGGAAATCGAGCCGAACACCCATAATGCCTTTTATTTGCAGACCAAGCGTGATAAAATGGGACATTTTCTGCATCTTCATCCCGACTTGGACACTCACCATCACTAAGTTACACCATGAGCGAGAAAACCACGCGAATCGTATTTATGGGAACACCGGAGTTTGCGGTGCCCTCCCTGGATGCACTGATCCGTGCGGGTTATCCCATTGCCGGTGTCATAACGGCACCTGACAAGCCCGCCGGAAGGGGTTTACAAATGACCCTCCCGCCGGTTAAACGTTTTGCAGAAGACCGGGGAATCCCGGTACATCAGCCCGACAGCCTGAAAGAGGAGTATTTTATTGAGGATCTGCAGGACCTTAAAGGCGACCTCTTTGTGGTTGTTGCTTTCCGGATGCTGCCTGAGGTGGTCTGGACCATGCCGAAGCTGGGCACCATCAACCTGCATGCCTCCCTGCTGCCTGATTACCGTGGGGCCGCCCCAATCAACCGTGTGCTCATTAACGGAGAAGAGGAAACCGGGGTAACGACCTTTTTTATCGAGAAAGATATCGATACGGGAAATATTCTAAAACGGCAGTCTATAAGTCTTACACCCAATACCTTAGCCGGCGAACTCCATGACCAGCTCATGGTGCTGGGTGCCGATCTGCTGGTTGAAACCGTGAATGAGGTGGTTAACGGCACCATCAGAGCCATTCCGCAGAGCGAACTGATCAAGCCCGGCCAGGAAATAAAAATGGCGCCCAAGATCAGTCGTGAGGACGGGCACATTAACTGGAACGATGCGGCCGGAAAGATTCATGACCAGATACGGGGCCTGTCACCCACTCCAGGGGCCTGGACACAATTTCTCACCGATACCGGATACAGCTTCGGGATGAAGATCCTGGAAACCGAGATCGATCCGAACGCACAATGGGGTTATCCCGGTGAGGTTGTTTTCGAGAAACCCAACAAACTCTGGATTCAAACGGGCAGCGGCTCACTGAGGGTTAAAAAACTTCAGCAGGCTGGGAAAAAAGGCATGGTGATTGCAGAGTTCCTTCGAGGTTTCCGCGAGCAGATCATCAGCGCCGGTTAGCTTTCATTCCCCTCAGCCAGATTTCATCTCCCGGCCTGGGCTCTTCCCCGGGCTTCATTTCATTCCTTTTATAGAGACATTTAATCCGGATACCGTACATCTGCGATATACTGTGCATGGTCTCCCCCTGGTCGACCGTATGGATAGAATAGCCAGGCTCAGCCTGCTTGCGCTTGGGCTGCAGATACACCACCTGCCCGGGCCTGAGGTCCTGATCCTTAGGAATATCATTATACTTCCGGATCTCCCAGCGAAGCTTGTCAAATTGGCGGGTCAGGCTCTCAACATTGTCTCCCATGCGGGCGATGGTATAATCGATCCGGTTCCTGTGAAAAATTCGGGTTGCCAGGGCTCCGCCTTCCGGAAAGTTCATGGGGATCAGAATGTCATTCACGGAATTCACATGGTCAATCTGCGGCACCTCCGAATCCAGCATATGAAGCCGGTAGTTTTCAATGATCTTCAGAAGCATCGGGGCGTAATTCGGATTGGTGGCATAGCCGGCCAGCTTCAACCCATGCGCCCAGGCGGTGTAATCAGTGGGGTCAAGCTTGAACAGGCCTGCATAGCGCGGCCGGTACATCAGAAAGTGAGAATGATCCCGGAAGGATTCATCAATCGAACTATATTTCCTGAAGCAGGTGTTCTCATCATCATCCTGGTAGGTATAACGCTCTCCTGTCCACTCCATTTGACATTTGATTCCGAAATGGTTGTTGGCATTAACAGCAAGCTCGCTAGTGCCAAACTTCGATTCAAGCAGAGCCTGCGCCATTGTTATGCTGGCGGGAATCCGGCTGTAATGCATTTCATTGATGGCCAGGTTGCTGTACTTCCTGATATAGGACCAATAGAGGGAATCAACCTGGGCGGAAAGATGGATTGCAACCATACATAAAAAGGCCGTGAGCGTAAAAAGTCGTAAGTTGTATCGGTTCATATGTGATCGGCCTCTTTTCATGACGCCTAATATAGGGAATTTTAGCAGGTCATTCAGGGCCGTTGATTTTTTGTACTTTTGAGCAAAACCGAACGCATGATATCCAAGGAGATAAGAATCGCCGTCACTGAATACAGCTCCCCGGAAGAGACCGGGCCCGAGACCGCTTCTTTGATCCAGCTGGCCGCCAAAGCTGCTGCACAGGCTTATGCCCCTTACTCCGGATTTAATGTGGGCGTGGCCATTGAATTAACCGATGGCACCCGGTTTATGTCCAACAATCAGGAAAACAAAGCCTATCCATCCGGACTCTGCGCGGAGCGAACCGGACTTTTCTTTGTGAAAGCCAACCACCCTGACTCAACCATCAGGCGCATGATTATCCTGGCTCAGCAGGATGGCATGACAACGGAAGAGCCGGCATTTCCTTGCGGCGCCTGCCGTCAGGTTATGGTTGAAACCGAAGAACGCCAGGAGATACCTATGGAGATACTCATGGTGGGTCGGAACCGAATTGTAAGGGTGGAATCGGCAGGGTCATTACTGCCTCTGAAATTTATCCTTTAACTCCCTACAGGAGCCTGCTGAAGAAATTCATTCCAGATCGGATCCACCGGCGGATCCGCAATTATGACCACTTCCGTTTTCTGTACCGGGTGAATAAACCGAATTTTCCTTGCATGCAGGTGAATGCCGCCATCCGGATTCGACCGGGCAAACCCATACTTAAGATCTCCCTTTATCGGACTCCCGATTTTTGCCAGCTGGCAGCGGATCTGATGGTGCCTGCCGGTCTGCAGGTCTATCTCGAGCAACGAAAAATTGTTGGTTACCCCGATAAGCCTGTAGAATAAGCGGGCTTCTTTGGACGATCCCTTGGGCTTAAGATAGGCAAAGCTCTTATTCTGATTCGGATCCTTGTGAAGGTAATGAACCAGCGTGCCCTCCTCTTCTGCCGGACGGTTCTTGACAACAGCCCAGTATGTTTTCTTCACTTCATGGCCCTTGAACATCTCGTTCATCCGGGTCAGCGCCTTGCTGGTCCGGGCAAAAACAACCACTCCCGTGGCCGGCCGGTCGAGCCGGTGAACCACACCTAAAAACACATCTCCGGGTTTCTTATATTTCTTTGCGATATAAGCCTTGATCTGGTCGCCCAGAACCTCGTCACCCGTAGCATCCGACTGCACCAGGTCAGAAACCTGCTTATTCACCGCAATCAGGTGATTATCTTCGTATAATATCTGCATAATATATGGGGTTGTAGAGACGCATTATAATGCGTCTCTACTAATATTGTTCTTTGTCGTTGGGAAAATCGCACTTTTTCACATCATCGATATACCGGGTAACGGCGCCCGTGATTTCATCAAACAGGTTGTGATACCTGCGCAAAAAGCGCGGTGAGAAGTCCTGCGTGATGCCCAGCATATCATGGAGCACCAGAACCTGTCCATCGCAATACTGCCCGGCTCCGATTCCGATGGTGGGAATCCTAAGGGAGGCTGAGACTCTTCCTGCAAGATCGGCAGGAATCTTTTCCAGAACGATGGCAAAACAACCCGTTTCCTCCAGTAAAGTTGCGTCATGCATCAGTTTTTCCGCTTCGGTGTCCTCGGTTGCGCGAACCACATAGGTGCCAAATTTATGAATCGATTGGGGTGTGAGCCCGAGATGCCCCATCACAGGGATCCCGGCTGTAAGTATTCTTTGAACCGATTCGACGATCTCCTGCCCGCCTTCCATCTTTACGCCCCCTGCACCGGTCTCTTTCATGATCCGGATAGCGGACTGAAGGGCTTCCTTGGAATTGCCCTGATAAGTCCCGAAAGGCATGTCAACAATAACCAGTGCACGCCGGATTCCCCTGACCACCGAAGCACCATGGTAGATCATCTGGTCAAGCGTGATTGGTAGTGTGGTTTCGTAACCGGCCATAACATTCGAAGCAGAATCCCCGACCAGAACCACGTCAATTCCTGTGTTATCCAGTATCCGCGCAATCGAGTAGTCATAAGCCGTAAGCATGGCGATCTTCCTGCCCTGGCCCTTCATTTCCTGAAGGACATGAGTCGTAACCCTTTTTATCTGCTGATGAACTGACATAATCCGCAACTGATGTTTGTAATGAAAACAGTACTTTTACCGCACAAAGGTATGATTATTTGACAACAAGGCAGGTTATACTGGTTACGGCACTTTCCGCCCTTCTTTCCTCCTGCGGAAACGAACTGGCTATCATGGCCCCTTACAAGGACATTCCGGTCGTTTATTGTGTCCTCAATCCAAAAGAGGAGACCCAGTACCTCAGGCTTGAAAAGTCGTTTCTTGGGAAGGCAAGTGCCTATGAAATGGCCCGTCATGAGGACTCCATTTATTATCCCGATGCAACGGTAATGCTTGAGAGGTGGTCGGACGGTGAGCTTCGTCAGCAGCTGCCCATGGAGCGCATAGTAGCAACCGACCGCGACACCGGAATCTTCCTGGAGAGTCCGAATTACCTGTATAAGGTTGACAGCAAGCTCGTCGGTAACAGCGAGTACCGGTTAGCCATCACGATACCCTCAACCGGCGCTGAGATAAGCGCCCGCACCCGGGTAGTCAGCGAATTCAGGGTCATCCGTCCGGAAACCTTTAAGAAAAACCTGGCCTTTTCTTCCTATGACAACGTCCAGACGGTTGAATGGGTGTCGGCACCCTATACCCGGATTTATCACCTGGCCATCCGTTTTCATTATCTGGAAGTCAGTAAACAGGATACCACCCATAAAACAGCTGACTGGGATATCGCCCACTATATCACGAATTATGGCAATGGTGGCCAGACGATCATGGCCGAGATTCTACACCGAAATTTCTACAAATGGCTGAGCAACCAGCTGGATAAGCCGGCCTCCGGAATTATCCGGCTTGCAGAGCACGAGGCTATCGATTTCATTTTTACGGTCGGGGGAGAAGAGTTGTACACCTATATGCAGATTTATGGAGAGGATTCAGGAATCCTTAAGGAGAAGCCTGTTTTCACCAATATTGTCAACGGTATCGGACTGTTCTCCTCACGGTTTCGGCAGGAGATTAACGGTAAATCCCTGACAGACCATTCCATTGACTCGCTGGCTCACGGCATTTATACCCGTAATCTCGGGTTTGATGACAGCAAGAATGAGTATTATCACTTCTAGCCAGCCCTGTCATCCTGTCGTTTTGTCATCCATTTCCCCTTGGCACAATGCTTGAGCATGCAGGACAACAAGTAAACAGTTTATCCCGCAGATATGAGTAAAATAATCGGAATTGACCTGGGCACCACAAACTCCTGCGTTGCCGTAATGGAAGGCAGCGAACCCGTGGTAATCCCCAACAGCGAAGGCAAACGTACTACGCCGTCTGTTGTGGCATTTATTGAAAATGGCGAGCGGAAAGTGGGCGATCCTGCCAAACGGCAAGCGATCACCAACCCGGAAAAAACCATCTCCTCCATCAAGCGTTTTATGGGTGAGCGGTTCAGCAGTCTGTCAAAAGAGATCGGCCGCGTACCTTTTAAAGTTCATCAGGGCGAAAATGACACCCCCAGGGTAGTCATTGGGGACCGGAAGTATTCTCCCCAGGAGATCAGCGCCATGGTGCTTCAGAAGATGAAAAAAACTGCAGAAGACTTTCTTGGCCAGGAGGTTACAGAAGCCGTCATTACGGTTCCGGCCTATTTTAACGATTCCCAGCGCCAGGCCACGAAAGAGGCCGGAGAGATTGCCGGACTGATCGTGCGGCGAATCATCAACGAGCCTACTGCTGCTGCTCTGGCTTACGGTCTGGATAAAAAAGGCAAGGACATGACGGTTGCCGTATTTGATCTTGGGGGGGGTACATTTGATATTTCCATTCTCGATCTCGGAGACGGGGTTTTCGAGGTAAAATCCACCAATGGTGACACGCACCTGGGTGGTGACGACTTTGACCAGATGGTTATTGACTGGCTGGCAGGCGAGTTCCTGAAAGAGGAAGGACTTGACCTCAGAAAAGATCCGATGGCCCTTCAGCGTCTGAAGGAGGCTGCAGAAAAAGCAAAAATCGAACTCTCCAGTGCCACCACTACTGAAATCAATCTTCCATATATAATGCCGGTTAACGGGATTCCCAAACATCTGGTTAAAACCCTTACACGTGCAAAATTCGAGCAGCTGTGTGACAAGCTGATCCAGTCAACCATTGAACCATGCCGCAAGGCTATGAAAGATGCAGGGATCACTAATTCACAGATTGATGAAGTTATCCTGGTTGGAGGTTCAACCCGTATTCCGGCTATCCAGAAAGTGGTTGAAGATTTCTTCGGCAAGGCCCCGTCCAAAGGGGTTAACCCCGATGAGGTTGTTGCTGTGGGAGCTGCCATTCAGGGCGGCGTTTTGAGCGGAGATGTCAAAGACGTTCTGCTTCTTGACGTCACCCCGCTGTCACTGGGAATCGAAACCCTTGGAGGCGTTTTCACCCGGCTGATCGAATCCAATACCACCATACCTTCGAAAAAGACTGAAACCTTCACCACCGCGGCTGACAGCCAGCCGTCCGTTGAGATTCACGTACTTCAGGGCGAACGCCCGATGGCTGCGCAAAACCGCACCATCGGCCGGTTCCACCTCGACGGACTACCGCCTGCACCCCGAGGAATCCCGCAGATAGAGGTGACTTTTGATATTGACGCCAACGGTATTCTCCATGTATCAGCAAAAGACCGGGGAACCGGGCGCGAGCAAAAGATCAGGATTGAAGCTTCATCAGGCCTTAGCGATGATGATATCAAACGTATGAAGGATGAGGCCAGCCGCTTCGCCGATGAAGACCGCCAGCAAAGGGAAAAGGTTGATAAGCTGAATGCAGCTGACAGCCTTATTTTCCAAACTGAAAAACAACTCAAAGACTTTGGTGAAAAATTGCCGGCCGATAAAAAGGTACTAATCGAAGATGCGTTGGCTAAATTGAAGGAAGCACACAAAAATCAGGACCTGCCTTCGATCGAGAAAGCCAGTGCCGACCTGAACCAGGTTTTCCAGTCCGCCTCAGAAGACATGTACCGTCAGACCCAGGAACCTGGTCCGCAGCCCGGTGGTCCTCAGCAGGATCCGAATGCCGGTGCCGGTCAGAAACAGAAGGACCAGGATGTTACCGATGTGGATTTTGAAGAGGTAAAATAATTTCAATTTAAATAAACATGGATACATTAATTAGAAAAAAAGCACCCCATTTTAGCGCTAAAGCAGTAGTTAATGGCGGCGATATTATCGATAATTTTTCGCTGGATCAGTTCATAGGAAAGAAATCAGTGGTATTTTTCTTCTACCCCCTCGATTTCACCTTTGTCTGCCCCACCGAGATACTCGCATTCCAGGAAAAACTGGAGGAATTTAAGAAGCGGAACGTTGAAGTTGTTGCCTGTTCCATTGACTCCGAGTTTTCACACTGGGCCTGGCTGAATACCGATAAGAAAAACGGTGGGATCAAAGGTGTTACCTTTCCCATTGTTGCCGACCTGACCAAATCCATCGCATATAACTACGGTGTTCTTGCCGGGGATTATGATTACGATGAAAACGGCCAGCTCATATTCAGCGGCACTCCGGTCGCTTTCCGGGGCCTATTCCTGATAGACAAGAAGGGAGATGTAAGGCATTGCGTGATCAATGATCTTCAGCTGGGCAGGAGTGTTACCGAAGCCCTTCGCATGGTTGATGCTCTTCACCATTTCGAGGAATATGGCGAAGTTTGCCCGGCCGACTGGCATGAAGGCGAAAAAGCCTTGATGGCCACCGCAGAGGGGGTCGCCGATTACCTGAGTAAAAAATAGATAATTACATCAGTAACCCCGGGGTTTAGCCCGGGGTATTCCCCCCTAAAAAAACCCCGGGCTTCCAGTCCGGGGTTTTTTGTCACAGCCCCTTTTTTATTGTATTTTTGCAGTAAATCAACCCGTATGATCCGGATTCTGATTGTAACCCTGCTCACCTTTTCGTCTGCCCTTCAGGCCCAGACCGACACACTCAACCGCCTTGATTCGTCCGGTCGTAAATCAGGCTATTGGATCTACTCCGGCTCAACAGGTCAAAAGCAATACGAAGGATTTTTTCTCAATGGGCACCCTGTCGGAAAGTTCACACGCTACCATCCCGACGGAAAGGTCAGCGCACACCTGGATTACGATTCAACAGGCACCCGGGTGATGGCCCGTTTCTTCGACAGCGAAGACATCCTGAGGGCATCAGGGCTGTATCTCAACCAGCGCAAGGAGGGGCTCTGGGAGTTTTTCACTACGATCAGGACTCCTGTTTACCGTATTTTTTATCAAAACGGACTCATTAACGGTGATGCCTGGCGCTACGATATTGACGGGCGTCCGGTTGAAAAGACCGTTTGGAAAAACAATGTACTGGAGGGTATCCAGATCACCTTTTACCCAGAGGGCCCGGTACAGGCAAAAATGTCTTACCGGAACGGCATTGCCGACGGATTGTTTGAGGTTCTTTTCCGGGATGGAAAGACCGAAATATCGGGCCAGTATTCGGAAGGAACCAAGTCGGGCCGCTGGACCTACTACAAACCCAACGGAACCGTGGATTATATCCTGAACTTTCGTAAAGGGAAACTTCTTAATCCCGAAGTCCTGAGCAGGATCCAGCGGGAATCCTTTGATCGGTATGAGAAAAACCGGGGACTCCTCAGGGATCCTGCCGACTTTCTCAACAACCCCGAAGAATTGATCAAACGATAGACTTATCTTTACCGATACACTGAATTGCGTGAGCGATGAAAAGAATCCTGATATTCCTACTTGGTCTGGGCGTATTTTCCGCTGTAACCGGACAAACAGCGCCTGATAAATACTGGATACGTTTTACCGATAAAGCCAACTCTCCCTATTCCATTGACCGTCCCGGGGAATTTCTTTCGGCAAGGGCGCTGGAAAGACGTGATCGGTATTCAATCCCGGTGAACAGTCAGGACTTGCCGGTAAACCCGGCTTACATGGATTCCATCCGCAGTGCAGGAGCCGAAATCCTCACCCGCTCCCGCTGGTTCAATGCGGTAACCATCCGAGCAACCGATACTTCCATACTTCAGACTATCAGGAAACTGCCTTTCGTTTATCAGATTAAATCGGCTGTCTATTATAAATCAAGCCAACTGGTAAAGGATAAATTTGAAACCGACTTTCAGTTTCTTACCCCTTCGATTGACCAGACCGACACCACCTTGCTTCGTTATGGTCAGGCAACCCGTCAGATTGGGATGCTTAACGGACATATTCTTCATAACCAGGGCTTTCAGGGACAGGGAATGGTGATCGCCATTCTCGACGGCGGATTCCGAAATGTCAATATCAATCGGGCCTTCGATTCCCTGCGTCAGAGCAACCGGATCCTTGGAACATGGGATTTTGTAGGGAACAAACCGGTGGCCTACGACGAGCATTCACATGGAGCCCAGGTCCTGTCAACGATCGGTGCCAATCTGAGCGGCGAAATGGTAGGGACAGCTCCCAGGGCATCCTTTTACCTTTTGCTGACAGAAGATACGGGCTCGGAGCTGATCATCGAGGAAGACAACTGGGTTGCTGGTGCGGAGTGGGCCGACAGTGCCGGTGCGGACCTGATCAACAGTTCACTGGGATACTCAACGTTCGACAATCCCGCCCAGAACCATACCTATGCCGATATGGACGGTAATAGCACGCGAATAACCATTGCGGCGGACATGGCTGCCGCCAGGGGGATGCTTGTGGTCAGCAGTGCAGCCAATGAAGGCAGCACTGCCTGGCATTATATCACGGCTCCGGCGGATGCGGACAGCATCCTCACGATAGGGTCCGTTGATTCCATGGGATACTACTCCCCATTCAGCTCAACCGGTCCCACTTTCGACCGGCGGATCAAACCCAATGTTACGGCTCAGGGATCCTGGACCGCCATTGTCGGTACCGATGGGAATATCTACAGAGGAAGCGGAACCTCCTTCAGTTCCCCGGTGATGTGCGGTTTGGCAGCCTGCCTGTGGCAGATCAACCGGTCGCTTCCCCCGATGAAAATCATCGAGGCAATACAGGCAAGCGCTTCGCAGGCAAACAGCCCGGATTCACTGATGGGGTATGGCATACCGGATTTCGGGAAAGCCCTTTTCCTGATCCAGGGAATGAATCCGATACCGCTCACAGATGAATCGCTGTTCAGAATATTTCCAAACCCTTTCGCTGATCGGCTGAGGGTTGATTTTTTCTCGCCTGAACGACAGGAGATCAGCATCCAGCTTCTTTCACTGACCGGCAGAGTGATGGCAAGCCGAAAGGCTGAAGTCGGGTATACCTCTGTCAACTCAATTGAGCTCACTGAATTTCACACCTTGCCGAATGGGATGTATATTCTCCGGATTATTACCGAAACCGGTCATCATGATAGAAAGGTGATCCGGATTTCGCAACGGTAAAATTGATTCAATTAATGACGGGCAAGGAAGCAATAAGCCTATTCGAGTTAAACAACCGGATACGGGGAGTAATAGAATCCGGAATCCCTGAACCGGTCTGGATCATAGCCGAGATCAGTGACCTGACCTATAACCGGAATGGCCATTGCTACATGGAACTCATTGAAAAGGCTCCGGATGAGGACCAGATACTGGCCCGCAGCCGTGCTACCATATGGGCCACAACCCTGCGAATGTTACGTCCCTATTTTGAAACCACCACAGGTCAGGAACTGGCGCCCGGTATAAAAATCCTGATCAGGGTTTCGGTTGAATTTCACGAACTGTACTCTATAAGCCTTACAGTCAAGGATATTGAACCCAGTTTTACACTGGGCGACCTTGCCCGGAAAAGACAGCAGATTATCCGGCGCCTGGAGGAAGCAGGTGTTTTTGACATGAATAAGGGTACTGAACTCGCTCTGGTTCCGCAACGGATCGCTGTAATTTCGAGTCCGACTGCAGCCGGATATGGTGATTTTCAGGACCAATTGCAGAACAATGCATCGGGGTATGTTTTCTACACCCGGCTTTTCCCGGCTGTAATGCAGGGAGAGGAGACAGCTTCATCGATCATTTCAGCCCTTGACCGGATAGCACGGTATGCAGATTTCTTTGATGTAGTTGCGATAATCCGGGGAGGCGGCTCGAAGCTCGATCTCAGCAGCTTCGACCATTACGACCTGGGTTATTACGTCACCCAGTTCCCACTGCCTGTAATCACCGGGATAGGCCACGAACAGGATGACTCAGTTCTGGACCTGGTGGCGCACACACGATGCAAGACGCCCACCGCGGTGGCGGAATTCCTTCTTGACCATGTTGAAGAATTTAATGGCCGCGTCGATTCCCTGGCAGGCGATACGGTTGAAACGGCAAGACAATACCTTCAGGTTCAGCGCGAAAAGGTCACCCTTGCCTTACGGACGCTCAAACTTTCGTCCAGGAATTTCAGGGAACAAAACCTTTTGCGCATCTCGCAGCTTATAACCCGTTTTCAGACCGGGAATATTGCTTTTTTTCGTTCGCAGGAGCAAAAAATCAAACTCCTGGAGCAGGTATCAGTGCTCAACGATCCAAGGCGGCTCCTGATCCGGGGTTACACCCTGACGATCAAGGAGGGCAGGATTGTCAAATCGGTTACCCAGTTAAAACAAGGAGACAGGGTCACCACAAAATTTTCCGACGGAGAGGTTCAGGCAGACATTAACACGATTACAAACCTATAATTCATTCTGATTATGCTAAGACCCAGGTTCTTATCCCATCAACCAGAAATGGAGGCAATTATACACGAAGCGATGGTGTGTTATGTGGGCATGACTTCAGGCGAGGGTCCCTATGTGCTGCCCATGAATTTCGCCTATGCTGACGGATGCGTTTACCTTCATGCTGATATGCACGGCACGAAGATTGATATACTCAGGCAGCACCCAGCGGTGTGCATTAATTTCAACACCGGCAATGAGTTGTTCCACAGGCACAAAGAAGTTGGCTGTTCCTGGGGCATGAAATTCAAAAGTGTGAACGTGCACGGCAAGGTGGTTTTTGTAGAAGAGTATGATGAAAAATACCGGGTCATGAAACTGGTCATGCAGAAATATTCCGGAGAGGATTATGAATTCAGCGAACCCTCCATCCGAAACTTGCTTGTGATGAGGATTGAAATTGAAAAAATAACCGGCAAAGTTTATGGCTACTGATAAAACAAACGAAACACCCGACCTTTCCTACAGGCAGGCAATCCGGGAAATTGAATCCATACTTGGGAAGATTGAAAAACAGGACCTTGATGTGGATGAATTGGCTGAAAAGCTCAAACGGGTAAACGAGCTTATCAGGTTATGTAAAAAGAAACTTTTTACAGCCGAGAAGGAAGTTGAGAAAATCCTGAAGGAGATGGAGTGATAAAGATGTGAAATGAATTGGTATCAGGTTTTTCTATTTTCAAGACTTTTCTATCTTTACCGGCTGGAAAATCACTAACTGTTTAACTAACTGATTAATAATTGAGATTCATGATGAAAGTAAAGAGTTTTGTCTGTTTGGCACTGACGGCTGTATTCAGTCTCGGATTTTTAGGGAATGTTGTAGCACAGGACCTTACTGAAGTGATCACCGCTTATAATACTGCTCTCCAAACAATGAGAAGCGATCCGGCAGCATCCGTTAATTCTCTCAAATCCTGTATTGATCTATGCGGGAAAATCGGTGCTCCGGCTGATTCGATAAAGACAGCGGCCAACTCCAAATTCGCCGAAACCTATTTCAATCTGGGTACCAAACAGGCAGGTGCCAAGGATTTTACTTCAGCCGTTGAAAATCTCAAGCTTGCAATTCAGTTTGGTGAAAAGACCAATAACGCCGAAGTTCTCAAAAGAAGCAACGGAGCCCTGGCTCAAATCTATTATATTCAGGCTGATGCTGCAAGAACGGCGAAGGACCTGGTAAAAGCACAGGAACTGATCGGTATGTCCCTGGCAGTTGACTCTACCAGTTCACGTGCCTGGATCGTACAAGCTTTCATCTATCGCGATGGCGATCTGGCAGACAATTTTGAATTTGCCGTTGCCAAAGTTGAAGAGACCTCAAAAAATGCCAATGAGACCAAGATGGCTAAACAGGCTGCAGCCAAGTATTTTCTGGGTGACGGATCTAAACTGGTAAACGGAAGCAAATTCCCCGAGGCTGTTGCTTTCCTTGAAAAATCAATGAAATATGACGATACCAGCAAGGATATGCTCTTTTTCCTGGCCAAAGCCTACAATGGAACGTCCCAGTTTGACAAAGGACTCGAAATTGCAAACAAAGGGATTGACCTGGAAGAAGATGTTCCTGAGAAAGAGGCAAAATTCTGGTTTGAAGCCGGTGCAGCATTTGCTGGCAAAGGTGACAAAACCAAGGCCTGCGAAGCTTACAAGAAAGCAATGTTCGGCCAGTTTGCCGAAAATGCCAAGTATGAGATCGAAGTTACCCTTAAGTGTGGTAAGTAATCCATTTTGAACCGGCCCATCCTTTTTCTTTTCCTGTTTGCTCTCGGAGCACTAATCCCTGTTCAATCGCAGGTGATCCGGGTTGCTTGTGTAGGTAATTCCATAACGTATGGCGCCGGGATCGGCAACAGGGAAAAAATGTCCTATCCCGCTCAACTGCAAGCCTGGCTGGGACAGGAGTATGATGTTAGAAATTTCGGCGTTTCAGGGTCAACCCTGCTGAAGAAAGGCGACAAACCGTATTGGAAGGAGCCGGTGTTCAAAACGGTTCTGGATTTTAATCCCGATATTATCATCATCAAGCTGGGTACCAATGATTCGAAGCCCCAGAACTGGAAGTTCGCCGGGGAATTCGAACAGGATTTCCGTGACCTGATTTCGGTTTACAAGAACCTGCCCTCGAAGCCGAGGATTCTGCTGGCCTTGCCGGTGCCTGTTTTCGTTCCTGACAAATGGGGGATCCGGGATTCGGTCGTCAGGAATGAGGTCATACCAAAAATCAAGAGCGTGGCAAAAGCCGAAAAGCTTCAGACGGTCGATCTGTATACCCCCCTTCTTCCTTACAAATATGCTTTCCCGGATGATGTTCATCCCAACCCGATCGGAGCATCCTTTATGGTTGAGGAGATTTACCGGGCGCTTTTTTACCGTGATAAAATGCACAGTTCCGGTTACCTGAACACAGCGGTCCTGGCAGCTCCCGGTGCGGAATGCCGGGGTGCGGCAGCCGGATGGGGAGAAGGCAAGGACTGGTACAGTCAGTTTGAGGCTATCAATGAGATAGGGAAAACATCAAAACCCGATGTTGTTCTTCTGGGCAATTCCATAACCCAGGGATGGGGCGGCGATGGCCGTACCGTCTGGTCGGTTGCTCCTGATATCTGGGAATCGCGGCTCAAACCTCTCAATGCAGCAAACTTTGGCATTTCGGGTGACCGTACCCAGCATGTCCTCTGGCGTGTCCGGAATGGAAATTTTGATGTGGTGAAACCCGATGTGGTTGTTTTGGAAATCGGAGTAAACAATTTCCCGTATCATTCTTCGGAAGAGATTGCTGAAGGAATAAAGGCCGTCGTTACAGCGCTTCTGAAAAAACTGCCGGAAACAAAAATCCTGCTGTATGGCCCGCTGCCGACAGGTAAAGACAATTCGGATCCCAACAGGAAAAAATACAACGAAATACATAAGCTCATCCGGGATCTTTCGAACAGGAAAAACGTTATTTATCAGTCGCTCAACGAGCAGTTCATCCATCCGGACGGATCGCTGGTTGAAGGCCTGATGTCGCCCGACGCCATCCATCTCACCCAGGCAGGGTATGCAGTCTGGGCCGGTTCGATGGTTCCGGAGATTGAGAAGCATATCATAAACAAACCGATCCCGAAATGATACGCCGGCTGACCTTTATCCTTCTCGCTTTCCTCATGATGGTGCCGCTATGCGCACAGGAAGCGGAGAAGCCGGAAATCAGGCCGGTTCAGATCTACCTTGGAATCCAGCCCGGCCTTGAGGTAATCCCATTCGATGAATACAGATCTGCGTTTAATATTAATATTCTGCCCCTGACGCTTGAATATGCCATCGACCGTCATTGGGGCATCCGCGTTCATTCCATCTGGAATATCCAGGTAAGGCCGGAATTTCCGGCAGTGATTTCCAGCATCGGCGCCGAAATCTCCGTTCCCTACTACTTCCCCCTGAAGAACAGCGAGGAGGGCCAGAGGGGATTCTATGCAGCCGCAGTCGTCATTCCGGAGTACCGGCCGCTTAACGATTATTATTCCCTGGGGCTTGCCGCAGAAGCCGGATATGCTTTTCTATTCAGCAACAGGTTAAGTATAGTCCTGGCGGGACAGGCTGGCATGACCCTGCAAAAGGATCCGGATAATCCTTACATGCGGATCATGCCCTATTATGCCCCGAGACTCTCTTTGGGATTCTGGTTCTGAGATCAGAATGAGGCAGTTAAGCCCGCAAAGAAGTGAATCCCCGCCTGCGGGAAGTATCCGTCCATTTTTCCCCTGTTCCCTTCGTAGATATAACTGTATACCCATGCATTGGTCTCATATTGCTCGTTAAACAGATTGTTGATCTGCAGGAACAGGGAAAGATCATTGAACCCCTTGGGATGCAATGACCAGGAGATCATGAGGTTATTTACCCAATAAGGATCAATCATCCTTTCATCTGATGAGGTATTGTCGGTATGCTGACTGCCCACAAACCGGGAGTCAAGACTGAACCGCAGGTCAGGAAGAGCCAGCCAGGTGATCCGGCCGGCGGAAATCACAGACGGTGAGAATGCAATATCCGTGGTACCCAGAAAGAACTCTTGCTGAACTCCGGTATCCCAATCATCCACATACTCGGTAAACTGCCTGATCTTGTTGGTACTAAGCGTGAGATTGGCCTCCACCCTAACCCTCTTCACAGGCTGCCATGTCCCGCAAAATTCGATGCCCGCCCGATAGCTGTCAGGGATGTTGATCATCACCGGTGCACCCACATCATTAATCCTGCCGGTCAGTACCAGCTGGTCGGTATAATCCATCCAGTATAGGTTCACAGAACCCAATAAGGTACCTTTTCCCGATTCCAACCCGGCTTCAAGGTCACGGAGCTGCTCCGGCCTGACCACTTCACCAGGCAGGGCATCGGTAAAATTGCTGCGCTTCGGCTCCCTGTTGGCAATGCCATAGCTGATAAAAGCCCGTGAGCCGTTGCTGATCCTGAAGTTTAAGCCCGCCTTCGGGTTAATAAAATTGTATGGGTGACTTTGGCTGATGTCTCTCAGGTCATCGTCCTTGCCGTCGATGGAATACCGGATCAGGCGGTACTGCAGGTCGGCAAAAAGATCTATGCGGTCCGTAACGGCCATTTCAGCCTTGACAAACTGATTCAATTCCAGCTTCTTACCATTGCTGAAATAGTACTGATGATCCGGAGCGGCAGATGAGGCAAGCCTCGACCAGATGACCCGACCGAAGTGGTCGCCGGAATAATTGCTGATTCCACCCCCGTAAGTCAGGCTCAGACGTTGTCCCTGATGCGTTACGGAATAAACGGCTCCATAAAACCGGTTGTCGAGCCATTTCCTCCTGACAAGATCGGTTTCACCTAGGGTGTCCGTTCCGACAACAACCGGCGGTATCAGGTAACCTGCCAGGCTTTCGCCCTCCCGGTACTGTTCATAGTAACCGCTTCCCCGGGTATAATGGAGGGAAACATTGAGATGCAGATCGGACCTGAGCCTGCTTGACCACTGCACCTGGGCATGTTGTTGCTTATAGTCATCCACCTCATTTTCATAGGTATAGGGATTGAAGGTCCGTTGTGTCCCCAGCAACTCCGAAGGCACTCCTCCCCAGGCCTGGTAGGTCCTTTCGTAGCCTGAGAGAAGGGTGGCTTTCACGATATTCTTTTTTGAGAAATAGCCTCCCGATAGGCTCATGGAATTCAGGTCGGCAAACGCCCTGTCAATATAACCATCGGTATGGATCCGGGAAAACCGGGTATCCACATTCCAGTGGCTGTTAATCAGTCCGGTACCGGCGGAGACGCTTGCCCTCGAGGTATTAAAGGATCCGCCGGAAAGGCTGAGCGAAGCATTCGGGCGGCTGTTTACGGATGTAGTCTGCAGATTAATATTGGCCCCGAATGAAGCGGCTCCCTGGGTTGACGTCCCGACGCCCCGTTGGACCTGAATATTTTCCGTCGAACCCATGATGTCAGGAATATCAACCCAATATACTTCATGGGATTCACTGTCGTTGAAGGGAACCCCATTGATGGTCACATTGATACGGGAAGGATCAGTACCACGGATCCGGATGCCCGAATAACCAACGCCCAGACCGGCATCGGAAGTGACGGTTACCGAAGGGGTGGCGGCCAGCAGGTATGGGACATCCTGTATTTTCGAGGAATTCCGGATATCCTCTTTTGTGATTGCCGACCAGGCAACCGGCGCATTCTTACCGGCCCTTGTTGCTCTCACGGTTACCTCTTCTGCCAGGATTGAAGCCGGAAGAAGCTTTATCAAGAGGGTAACGGAAGCTGACAGGTTGACCGGAACTACCCGGGGTTCAAACCCCAAATAAGAAACCGTAAGGTGGTATGCACCCGGCTTAAGGCCGGTCACCAAAAATCGGCCTTCATTCCCAGAAGAAACACCGATAAGTGAATTTGAAATTAGCACATTTGCCCCGATAAGAGGCGCTCCTGATTCATCAGTTATTGTCCCGGTTATACTTAATTGTGCTTTTGCAGCCAGGACGATGAAGCAGGAGACTGCCAAAACAGCCATCCTTTTATACATCGTTTTTTACAATTAAAACCGGCCAAAGTCCCCGTGGCCATTCTCCCTTCGCCGGCATTATCCGGATCAGGTACTAAGGGTATGATCTCAGCCCGTTGTTTTCAGGCACCCCCTTAGAGGACGGGACAAAGATAATAAAATTGACCGCTGACCGATGACCGCAGACCGACGGTACAAAAAAAAAGCCGACCAGGAAAAAATCCCGGCCGGCTAAACCCAAACCAAACAAACCAAAATCACAAATCTAATCCAAATCAACTTTTAAAACATCAGAAAAAGCTTTTACGAAAGAATCCTTGGGCATTGCCCCTTTAGCCATCGCCGGTTGTCCCTCTACGGGAATAAACAGGATCGACGGGATACTTTGTATCTGGAACATGCCAGCAAGTTCTCTTTCTGCTTCAGTGTCAACTTTATAGATATCAATTTTCCCTTTATACTCTGTTGCAAGTTCTTCCAGAACCGGAGCTACCATTTTGCACGGTCCGCACCAATCTGCATAAAAATCAATAACAGCAGGCCTTTCCCCTTCGAACTTCCATTCGCTGTTAGCTTCAAAATTAAAAACCTTCGACTTGAATGTTTCCTGTGTTAAATGCTCAAGTGCCATGCAATTCCTTTCTGGTTTCACTAAGTTAGACAATTTCCGGATAACAAAGTTTAAATCTCCCGAAAATCCGGGTGTAAATTTACTTATTTATTTAACTAGATATATCAATATCTGTGCCTTTCCTCTAATGAAGGAAAAAATGGTAATTTTGTCAGTTTTAGTGAACAAAATGGCAATAGAACAAGGCGAGCACCTTAACCATCCTGTATTTAAGTCAGTTTCATCCGTAGCACAGGAATTGGGGCAACCCGCATTTGTTATCGGAGGTTATGTTCGTGACCTGATTCTGCAGCGTCAATCAAAGGATATCGATATTGTCACCCTGGGCAGCGGAATTGAACTGGCGCAAAAGGTTGCAGCTCTCCTGGGAAGCAAGAAAATTCAGATTTTCCGTACGTTCGGCACGGCGATGATCCGTTACCATGATTTTGATATTGAATTTGTAGGAGCCCGCCGGGAGTCATACTCCCCCGATTCGAGAAAGCCAGCCGTAGAAAGCGGCACGCTGGAGGATGATCAGAAGCGCAGGGACTTTACAATCAATGCGCTGGCAATCAGCCTTAACCCTGAAAACTTTGGGGAGCTGATCGATCCCTTTAACGGGATTCAGGACCTGCAGGACCGGTTGATCCGGACACCGCGGGAGCCTGACGCCACTTTCTCAGATGATCCTCTCCGGATGATGAGGGCTATCCGTTTTGCCACTCAGCTGAAGTTCCACATTGAAGGGGAGACCTTTACCTCGATTACCCGGAACCGTGAGCGCATAAGCATAGTTTCA
This sequence comes from Bacteroidetes bacterium GWF2_49_14, assembly GCA_001769295.1. GTDB lineage: Bacteria > Bacteroidota > Bacteroidia > Bacteroidales > UBA12481 > UBA12481. The sequence goes on from MEOR01000058.1 coordinate 26,239, forward strand.
ACGGAGCGGATATCCGATGAACTCAACAAAATTATCCTGTCGCCGAAACCTTCGATCGGCTTCCGGCTGCTCGATGAATCGGGCCTTCTGCAACTGATTTTCCCTGAATTGCATGCGCTGAAAGGAATTGAAGAAAAGAATGGAATCAGGCACAAGGACAATTTCTATCACACGATCCGGGTGCTGGATAATATTTGTCAGAATACCGATGATCTCTGGCTCCGGTGGGCTACCCTCCTCCATGATATCGCAAAACCGGTGACCAAGCGGTTCGATCGGGAGAATGGCTGGACCTTTCACGGGCACAATCACCATGGTGCGCGGATGGTGCCGGTTATATTCCGCAGAATGAAGCTCCCGATGAATGAGAAGATGAAGTTTGTGGAAAAAATCGTCAACCTGCACATGAGGCCGATCGTATTGTCGCAGGAAATTGTGACCGATTCGGCAGTAAGGCGTCTGCTGTTTGAAGCCGGTGATGACATTGATGATCTGATGACCCTGTGCGAAGCTGATATAACTTCCGGAATCCGAGAAAAAGTCGACCGATATCTGAACAATTTTCAATTGGTCAGGCAAAAACTGATCGAGATCGAGGAGAAAGACCGGGTCCGCAACTGGCAGCCGCCGATCAGTGGCGAGGAGATCATGGAGGTTTTTGACCTGGCCCCCAGTAAACCTGTCGGTATTCTGAAAAACCGGATTAAGGATGCCATACTTGACGGGATCATCCACAACGACCGGGAAGAGGCCTGGGAACTTATGATACGGTCAGCAGCAGAAATGGGGCTATCGCCGAAGCCGGGCTTCGAAAAACCATTGACCAACATCTCTACGCAGCATGAAAACTGATTTTAAACCCGGCACCATGGTTTACCCGGTGCCGGCCGTTCTGGTAAGTTGCGGCAGTCAGCCGGATGAATATAACCTGATTACCATTGCCTGGACCGGCACCGTTTGTACCCATCCGCCCATGTGCTATATCAGTGTACGGCCTGAGCGGCACTCCTACGAAATCCTGAAGAGAACCGGTGAGTTTGTCATCAACCTGACCACAATCGAAATGACCAAAAAGGTTGACTGGTGCGGAGTCAGATCAGGAAGGGATTTCAATAAATTCCAGGAAATGAAGCTGACTCCCGGACCCTCGAAAACCATTCAGGCTCCCATCGTAATGGAATCCCCGGTCAATATTGAGTGCAGGGTTACAGAGATCAAAGAGCTTGGCTGCCACCATATGTTTCTTGCCGAAGTGACCAATATCCAGGTCAATCAAAAACTGATTCATCCCGACACCGGAAAACTCAACCTGTTGGATTCAAGCCTGATCACGTATGTCCATGGAAGCTATTGCGTGGTCGGGAAAAGGATTGGGACGTTTGGGTACAGCGTGTCGAAGAAGACTTAGAGACTGTAAGACTGGAAGACCAAGAGATTGAGAGACCAAGAGACTGGGAGATCCTGATTTACATCAGGATGACAGTTCTGGCCTAACCGGTAACTGGCAATCGGCAACTATCTTCCAACCGGCAACTATCTTCTAAAGTGTATATCCAGAAACACCGGCAGGTGATCGGAGTACCCGCCGTGGTAATAGGGTCCCAGGTAGGTACGGAAAGGCCGGTCCCCCATGTATTCCGTGTCTTCTTCGAGTATTCTTGAGGCTGTGAACACGTGCATGTCTGCCGTTCTGGCATAAAGGCTACGGGTTGTGTCCATCAGGCTTCCGGAAATGACCATGTGATCCAGCTGGTTCCATGTCCCTTTGTATTTGTAGGTACCGCCAGGATATCCGGATTTCAGGAGTGCGGTCAGATCATAAAGTTCCCCTGACTTGGGGTCATCGAAGGCCAGTCGGGCTCTGAGAGCTGAAACTATACTCAGATCCTGGGGTTCATCATTGAGATCCCCGGTTATGACAATATTTGCATGACTGCTACCCGCCAATATGGAATCCACGCGGGCCCGCACGGCACTGGCGACGAATGCGCGGAGCGGGCGGCTTTCCACTTCGCCGGACGACCTTGACGGCCAGTGGTTAACAAATACATGAAGCGTATCCTTACCGCCCAGAATGCCCTTCGCATAGAGGATCTCACGGGTTCTCACGGCGGTATCGAACGGAAACCAGACGGGGAAGAAGTGCTGGCTCAGTAGGTTAAAATAGTTAGCCCGATAGAGCAAGGCTACATCAATACCCCGGTAATCAGGTGATTCGCGATGCACTATGCGGTAGTCCTGGCTGGCCAGCGGGGATTTTGATAGCAGGTCATCCAGGGTCCGACGGTTCTCGATCTCACATAGCCCCACGAGGATCGGCAGTGTATCATGACCCACATCGCCTATGATGCGCGCAATTTTGTCCAGTTTATCCTGATACCGTTCATGGGTCCATTTTTTATTGCTGCCCGGAAGAAACTCAGCATCATTAATCAGGGGATCATCAGCGGCATCGAACAAGTTTTCCACGTTGTAAAACATCACCCGGTAATGCGGGTTCCTGTCTCTGTTAGCTGCAGGCTTCTCTTTCTCGCAAGAGCCGGCTAACAATATCGGAATCAGACATAAAAGAAGGAATACTCTCATTTCTTGATATATTCATAAGCACCAATATCCGGTTTTCCGTCGGACAACCGGGGATTGCCCATCAAATCCCTCGGAAGGAACTGTGAAAAAGCAGGATTGGCCATATCCCTGGCAGGCGAAAGGGAATCAATCTGGTAATCCCGGGTTGATAAAGAGGTAAACCAGGGATCCAGGTTTTTAATGATACTGACCCAATGGTCAGGATTGCTTGTGTTCATGGTATCAACCTTAACCAGGCAATGGTCAAAAACATAATTGAACTGTCCCGGTACCGGCTTTTTGTCAATGGTGTTGATCAATTCAATTTCCATGCTTCGGGTTCCGGTAATGATGCAGTTTGAGAAGAGGGCATTGGTAAGGTGGTAGACGTATGCCGTACCATCATACACGAAAAAATTGTTCAGCATAACGGAAGGCTCTGTCCGGGCGCCGTAACCATAGTTATTGGACAGGGTACAGTGATAGAATTCATAAGACCCCCCTAAAGTAAGGGCTACGCACCATGACCCGCAGTTTGCCACCAGGCAGTTGGTTGCCAGAATGGTTGTGCTTTGGGCATAAATTCCGGCCACCGACATGTTCTCAATCCGGGTATCAGATAGGGTAAGTGTTGGTTTGGACGCGTTTGCCAGGGTATCGACCTGTATACCTTTCATGGCGTTTTTAATGATCGCATAACGGATCTCATTGTCTTTGCTGCCATTGAGAAAATGGATGCCGCCGAGGATATACGTAGCCCCACTTTCGTAATCGATCCAGGCACCCCATTGGCCTGGGATGTTGTCATACATGGCTTCCAGCCGGTCACCAAGAAAGCTGACCGGTTCTTCGAGAGTACCCCGTGCCCTCAGGGTTCCTTTCACCAGCATTGAAGATCCTTTGTGAAAGTGAATCCGGGTTCCCGGGTCGATGGTCAGGGTTTGAAGTGAATCAACCAGCATGGAATTATAGACCAGGTAAGGTTTATCATTGATCCAGGATCGGGTTTTAAGGACCTCACCGTTGATCAGGTGCACGTCCTGCCCGAAAGCCACCAGATCTACATCCTGTGTATTGCCATTGGTTTGGAAAACCACTGAATCCTGAATGACCATGGGAAGGAACTCTCCGTTGGGATTCAGTGTGACCTCAACAAAAATGTAGATACTGTCGTTGGCCAGGATTTCCACTTTATCGAGGGAATTAGACTGTCGCCCGTTGATGTTAAGCCGGAACGGTGTGCCCGGTGTATTTGCAAGAGAGATCCTGTCGATGATAATCGGCTGGGATTGGGGGTTATAGACCCTGAAATTCAGGGTTGTCGATCCAACCGTGGTAAAGATGGTATCAAAAAGTACGGTATCGGTTGAGAAACCAAGCTTTGCACCGGGATCAACAATTGGATTGTTTTGCTCGCAGGACCACATCCATGTCAGGATCAGGAAGCCGGCACCGATGGACAGGAGTTTTTTCATAGTGAATTCTATCCGGTAATGTATGAATAACGGAAAGGCGGGAAGATTATGATGCCATGCTAATTTTTAACACACCTTACCGAGAATCCATAGCCTGTTTCACTCCAATCGCGGCCGATCTGGGCTTTATCTTTATGGAGAGCCCTGTACATGGCTTTATCATCATCGTTGACTGTGGTGGTCCAGAATCCAGCATGGCTGGTCAAGCCGCCAAAAGTACCACTCGAAGTGCGGTATCCACCGGGAAGTGCGTTAAAGCCTGATATATTGGTTGCTCCTGTATTTGGGTTTTGCCATCTGGCCAGTCCGGCTTCCTTCAGCATGCCTCCTTCATCGACTCCCCTGTACCATTCCAGCAGGGTGGTTGACTCGTCCATACCCAGCACTTGTTCGAGCTGGCGCCATTCCCCGTCGGAAGGCAGGTGCCAACCTGAAGGGCAGGCCTCTGAAGCAGCTGCCCAGGTATAGAGACGGCCATAAGTTGTTGCGTTGGAGGCCGTGTTGCCAAAGGCAAAACTACCTTCTGCGGTAGTATAGTTCAGGTTAGAGGCCATCCATTCCTGGTCACCCAGACCAATGGTGAAATAAGCCTGCCCGTCACGCGCATCATAGAGAACCTGGCTATTCAGGAAGGCAATAAGGACTTCATCGGAGTTCTCTGCGCACGAGCTGTTGAGTGACCATTTGAGTTTATATATCTGTCCGAGTTGACCACTAAAGAGTGTTTCCGGGTCATTTTCATCCGTAAAGCTACCACCGGAGCCATTGACAACGGTCCAAGTGCCTGACATGGCCTGGCCCGGGCTGTTTGCATGCATACGCGTGCTTATGGTTCCGTTCGTCAGGCTCTGATCCGGACCGGCGTCCGCCTGCGTATTGATTTCATTAAACACAACGGTCATTTCATCCGAGCTTGATTCGCATGCGGTTGAAATGGTCCAGCGCAGGGTATAACTGCTGCATAAATCACCTGAGAAAGTAGCATGGGGATCCTCCGGATCAGAAAAACTTCCGGTTCCACCATCTGTAATGCTCCACAGGCCGGTTCCATTGAGCGGAAGGTTGGCATTCAACTCGGTGACGGTCGAACCGTCAACCAGTTTCTGGTCGGGCCCTGCATTTGCCTCTGATGGCAGATCAACAATGACGATGGTCATCTGATCGGAAGATGCATCGCACTGTGTCGAAATTGTCCACCGAAGAATATAGGTCTCGCAAGGCTGGGCGGTAAACAGCGATCTGGCTTCACCGGGACTGTCAATGACTCCGCCAGAACCGCTGACAATTTCCCACTCCCCGCTCCCCTGCTCCGGCACATTGCCTGCAAGGGTCACTGACCGTGAGGTTCCTGTCAGCCTGATATCGGGCCCTGCCAATGCATCCGTCGGTATATGGTCGAAAGTTATCACCACATCATCACTGCTTGAACCGCATGCTGTGGAGACAGTCCACCGGAGGATGTATGTCTGGCAAATCTGACCGCTGAACGAGGCATGAGGTAAATTGGAGTCGCTGAACTCCCCGGCAGATCCGGCAACAATAGTCCAGGTTCCGGTACCGACAACAAGGGAATTTCCCGAAAGGGTTGTTTCAGTTCGGCCGTCGAGATAGAACTGATCGGGTCCGGCAGCGGCTTCAACAGTGAATTGTTCAAACCGGATATCCACGGTATCACTGGATACTGCGCAGGCCGTTGAAACCGACCATACGAGCCGGTAGTTGGTGCAGGCCTGGCCTGTAAACTCTGAAGCCGGCTGCGCCATATCACTGAAAACTCCCTCTCCACCGGTTTCTATCTTCCACATGCCGGTTCCTTCGGAGGGAATGCTGGCACCGAGGGTAACGGTTGTAATGTTGTTGCCGACAATCTGGTCAGCACCTGCAAAAGCCGTACTTGGCAGATGCATGAAGCGAATAAGGACATCATCGGAGGACTGGCTTACCGGATTGACAACGGTCCATCTGAGGATGTAGGCCTGGCATGGAACACCCGTCAGGGTGGCATTGGGGTCGTTTAGATCTGAAATCTGTCCTCCGGCACCTGCAACAATAGACCAGGTTCCGGTTCCGCTTGCCGGAGCCTCAGCCTGAAGGACGTAGGTTATGGATGAAGTGGAAACGGTTGCGTCGTCACCTGCGCGGGCCTGGGTTGATCCAACCAGGCGAACCGCCACCTTGATGATATAGGGTTCGTCATCATTATCTACTGCACTGATCTCAACCTGAAAAGCCCCTTCGGACATTCCGGCCGTATTCCAGTTAAACTCATACGGAGCCTCCGCATCAATAAAAGCGGCAGAGCCCGGGGCTGTGAAAACAACGGAATCAATCGAGCCATCCACATCGTACGCATTTACTTTAAAGGTAATTACCGAGCCGATATTGTAGGCCGCATCATCGGCCGGACTGGTTTTTTCAACATACGGAGGCTTGTTGGGGAGGATATATTCGCAACCGCCGATGATCAGAATAAACAGGATTCCATAAAGAGCCCCGCCTATACACCGGGAAAATATTCTTGACCATTCAGTTTTCATAGATGTACTATGGGATTTAAGTATAAAATTAACGCATATTCAGGGAAAAAATGTTGTGTCATCATAAATTCCTAGATTTGTTAACAACTACAACCGTTCCAAAAAATGAAATATCAATATCTTATGTCGATTTTGCTTGCTTCTGGTGCAGTTCTATCCTGCAAAGGGCCTGAAACCGCTGATTTTATTGTTAAAAACTCTAAAATCTACACAGTGGACGGTAACAGCAGGATTGCAGAGAGTTTTGCGGTGCGTGGCGGCCTGATACTTGCCGTTGGGTCGGACCAGGAAATTGATCGCAGCTACAACTCCGATCAGGTCATTGATCTGGGTGGCAAACCGGTATATCCCGGTTTTTATGATGCACATTGTCATTTTGCGGGTTATGCCGATAATCTCAGGAAGGCGGATCTGACCGATACTAAAAGTTTTGGGGAGATCTGTCAGCGTTTGGTGGAGCATCAGAAGAGTTTTCCCTCTGAATGGGTACTGGGACGGGGATGGGATCAGAATGATTGGCCGGGCAGGCAGTTTCCTGACCGGTCTGAACTGGACACCTATTTTCCCGATTTACCCGTATATCTCACCCGGGTGGATGGCCATGCGGCTGTTGTTAACACCGCTGCACTTAAACTGGCCGGGATCGATTATAAGACCAGAGTTACCGGTGGTGAGATCATATGTGTTAACGGCAAAATTACCGGCGTCCTGGTTGACAATGCCATGGATCTCGTCAGTCGTTTCATTCCTGATATGCCCACCGGTGAGAGTACAAAGGCACTGTTGAGGGCCCAGGAAAATTGTTTTGCAGTGGGACTCACTACTGTTGCAGACGCCGGCCTCAGTTTCTCCACGGTTCAGTTGATGGACCAGCTTCATAAGGAGGGGCAGCTCAAAATGCGGGTTTATGCAATGTTATCTCCCAGCGAAGACAATTTTGAAGGATATGTTAAGAAGGGAATCTATAAATCAGACCGGCTCAATGTCCGGTCGGTAAAACTTTTTGCCGATGGTGCGCTGGGTTCAAGGGGGGCTCTGATGCTTGAGCCCTATAGTGATGCGCCTGAAAAAACCGGGCTGCAGGTTAATGAATCAGATTTCCTACGCAACCTCTGTCAGAAATGTTACGATGCGGGCTATCAGGTAGAGACCCATTGCATCGGGGATGCCGCCAACCGGCTGATGTTGAATATTTATAAAGAAATACTCAGGGAGCCAAATGACCGGCGCTGGCGGATTGAACACGCGCAGATCATACACTCTGATGATTTTCAGCTTTTCAGGGACTTCAGCATCATACCCTCTGTCCAGATGAGCCATGCTACTTCGGATATGTATTGGGCGGAAGATCGTGTAGGACCGGAAAGAATCAAGGGTGCCTATGCCTATAAAAAGCTGCTCGGCCAGAACGGCTGGCTGCCAAATGGCAGCGACTTTCCGGTTGAAAAGATCAATCCACTCTTCGGCTTTTTCGCGGGTTTTGCCCGGATGGACCAGAGCGGATTCCCGGATGGAGGATGGCATATTGAGAATGCCCTTACCCGGGAGGAGAGCCTGAGAGCCATGACGATATGGGCAGCCAAATCATGTTTCGAAGAAAACGAGCGTGGAAGCCTGGAACCCGGCAAGATGGCTGATTTTGTTGTCCTTGAGGAAGATATCATGACTGCCGATCCGCTCAGGGTACCTAAGATTAAGGTGCTCCAGACGTGGATCGGGGGAGAGGTTGTTTACGGCACCGTGAAATAAA
>MEOR01000058.1:34583-44872 GCA_001769295.1 Bacteroidetes bacterium GWF2_49_14
TACGCGAGGATGACAATCGCAACAGCGTTATCACAAGAGCGTTGTCATCCCCGCGAAAGCGGGGACCGCATCCCCCCTCCACCAAAGTGACTTCTGGACAGCCCGGCAACCGGCAACAAGTAACCAGCAACCAGCAACCAGCAACTATGACTCGCTCCTCTTCCCTGCCCCTGCTTGCATTTGTCGCCTCTTTAGGCGGATTTCTTTTTGGCTATGACACTGCTGTGATTTCCGGAACCATCAGCCTGGTTAAGGCCAGGTTTGCGCTTGATGCCGTATCGGAAGGCTGGTTTGTCAGTTCGGCCCTGGTGGGATGCATTATCGGGGTATCCTTTGCCGGTTACCTGAGCGACCGGTTCGGACGGAAGCCGGTGATGTGGCTGGCAGCTTTTCTCTTCATGATTTCGGCTCTGGGCTGCATGCTGGCCGGCACTCACCAGACCCTGATCGCTTATCGGCTTGCGGGTGGCATTGGTGTTGGAGTCGCGTCCCTGATCTGCCCGGTATATATCGCCGAAATTGCTCCTGCAGGAATCCGTGGACGACTGGTAGCATTTTACCAGTTCTCCATCGCCCTGGGAATACTGGCTGCCTATTTTGTCAATGCCGGATTATTAAGTCTTTCCGTTTCTGAAGTTTTTAATCCGACCGGAATTTTTAACTGGATTATTACCGATGAGGTGTGGCGATCCATGTTTGGCAGCGGAATGATCCCTGCCGGTCTGTTTATCATCCTGGTGTTACTGGTTCCTGAGAGTCCGAGATGGCTGGCACTGCAGGGCCAGCCGCTCACGCCGCACCACCCTGTTGATTCTGCGCAGAATTCAGAACACATTTCGATCAAAACAATCTTCAAAACCGGCTTCGGACCGGTACTGCTGATCGGGATTGCACTTGCCATGCTGCAGCAGTTGAGCGGAATCAATGCCATTTTGTATTATGGACCCCGGATCCTTGAGAATGCCGGGTTCAGCCTCAGCAGCGCCCTCGGCGGACAGGTTGTCATCGGCGCCATCATGGTAGTATTTACCCTGCTGGCAATATGGAAGGTGGACCAATGGGGCCGGCGTACTATGCTCCTGATCGGGGCGACAGGTGCCCTGGTATCGCATACCATCATTGGAATATTGTTCTATTCCGGTATCACACAAGGAGTTACAATGCTGGTCTTTATTCTGATATTTATCGCATGCTTCGCCTTCTCCTATGGTCCGGTTGTATGGATATGTCTTTCCGAGATTTTTCCGAACCGGATCCGGGGTCGTGCCATGGCCATCGCAACACTTATGCTATGGGCGACCAATGCGCTCCTCGGCCAGATGGTGCCCCTGCTGCTCGAGAAGTTCAATACCGCGTATACCTTTTGGATCTTTGCCCTGTTCTGCATTCCCACCATACTGCTGGTCTGGAGATTGCTGCCGGAGACCCGCGGGAAAACCCTGGAAGAAATCGAGGAGTACTGGACTGCACAATTCAAACTGAAAAAGAAATAGTTTCCATCAATGAAGAAAATGACGTTCGCGCTGTTCGCTATCGGATTTATGTCCGTTTATCTGATTTTGTTTTTTTCCTCCAGGTCAAAAGAAAAGAAGAAATTCCAGGCCCTCGTTTCAATACCGGTAACCGGCAATCGTTTTCTGACGCTAAATACAGTGGTCCGCGTGAACCAGATTGAGGTCACGCGCGACCGTAACGAAGGTGAAGACGAGGCCTCGATCCATACACTTGAGCATGCAAAAGCCTTTAGGGAGGCTATCGCTGAAGGCTGGCCGGAAGCCAGGATCACCTGGGCCTTCAGTTGGCAGGCCCTGTTTTCGGATCTTGAAAACTATGATGGCATCCGTAAATATGCCCGCAAATGCCACCTTCATTATGGCGATGATGTAACATTTATTCCGGGCGGTTATTTTGCCAATGCATACAATACGCGTGAACAGGTGAACAAAGACCTGCATGAAGCACTGAAAAGAATATCGGAATTCATGGGGAAAGATTTTCATCCCAACAGTGTTGTAGCCGGATTCCTGGCAGCGGAGAATCTTCAGTATCTCGCTGAGAAAGAGGATATTCATGTTTGCCAGGCGAATATCTGGAGCCAATATGCCATTGATAATCAGGATGGTGATGGTTCTATCAGTTATCCGTACTATCCTTCGAAAGAACATTTTTGCAAACCGGCGCAGTCGTCTGCCGATTTTATCGATTGTGTTAACCTTGATGGCTGGACCTGTGATTTCCTGGCAGCGCGCCGGGAGGGCTTCAATGAAGGGTTTAACAGCAGGATGGGCGTCGGGCCGATTGAGACCATCCGAAACCATGGTCCGGAAGACGGATTAAAACAGATGATCGCCACCACGGCTGTTCATTTCGATAAGGGGTTTTCCCTGAACGGGTTTGCCTGGGTAACCAATTGCTGGGAAATCTCCCTGATTGAACCGATCGGGCATCTTGAAAAACTGACCGAATGGCTCAAGGAGATCAGAACGCGCTGGCCGGATGCACAGTGCATCACCCAGGGGGAATTCGGGCTCCGGTGGAGAAATGAGTTTAAAACCAATGACAGGCTTGATTACTGGTTTGTGCAGCAGGGGACCGGGATCGGCGGTTCGGATCCGGACAAGGAGATCAGCTGGTACATGAACAAGGGATTCCGTCTGGCCATTTTGAAAAACCTGACGGATAATACCAAAATGGTCATCGACTTTACCCGGTACGACCTGCCGGCAGCGGAACCCCGGGAACTGGGCCGTAACTGGAGCCTGATGGGACTGATCAACCAGAAGCAGACCCGTCCGCAGGACATGCCTATACCGCTGAAGAGTCTCCCGGAGGGGGATCAGCAATATATTTTTTCGAGGTATCCGGAATTAAACCGATAAAATGACAAGACTTTTCTGCCTTTTAGCAGTGCTGGTGGCCGCCATGAGCCTGAACGCCCAGCCGGACAACCCCATCGGAAAGAATGAAGATATTGTTCAGGGATTCGGGAAGAAACTATCCGGAATGGATTTCTACTATCAATCCTCACTTCCCGACATCACCAATTCACTGTTGATCAGGGCAATTGACGGAACCCAGAGGATGGAATGGGAGACCGCTCCCAGTCCTATGAAACCAGTAGGCAAGTTTGTAAATTTCGTTTGGCTCGGGGCCGTCGGGGCCAATCTGGGCAATGTGCAGATGGACCTGTCGGTGAACGGAAAGCCTTCCTTCTCCTTTTTCACCGAGCGGCGAAAATCCTGGGATTATGAGCTTCCCGACGGAACACGGCTGAGTTTCAGGGCTACCCGGGTGGACGGACCAGGGGATCTTTTCGGATTCATGTTTCTGAGAATGCCGGCCTCAGGAATTATCCCCGGCAAGCCAGTTAGAATTGCCATAACCGGATCCAGAAGTAACAGCCAGGCCTGGTACATGACCTTTCAGTCGGAGATTCCCACCGGTCTGAAATTCAAACCCTTTCCGGCACTTTATCGCGAAGGGGGCCGGCTGGTTCAGCCTGTATCGGTCCAGATCGTATATTTCGGCCAGACCGGGCCTGCTATTTTCAAGGTCAATGGAAAAACGGAAAAAAAATTCGACCTGACCTTTGGTGTTCACCAGTTTAAAATCGCCCTTCCGGCGGTAGAATATCCGGCGCCATTTACCTTCCGAGTTGAATCAGCCGGCATGACGCAGGAAGAATCCATAACTGTACAGCCGGTTAAACAGTGGGAAGTCAACCTGGTGCAGCATTCGCACACCGATATAGGTTATACCCGGCCCCAGACCGAGATCCTGGCGGAGCATCTCCGGTACATAGATTTTGCCCTCGATTACTGTGATGGCACCGATCAATATCCGAAGGAATCACAATTCAGATGGACGTGCGAAGCAGCCTTTGCCGTGAATGAATATTTGCTTACCCGGCCTGTAAGCCAGGTGGAAAGACTGAAGAAACGGATCCGGGAGGGAAGGATTGAGGTAACCGGTATGTTCTTCAATTTCGATGAAACCCCTGATGAACAGACCTATGCAGCCTCACTTGCTCCGCTCAGGCTGTTCCGCGAATCCGGCATACCAGTGAAGACTGCGATGCAGGATGATGTTAATGGTTTTGGCTGGTGTTTCGCGGATTTTTTCCCAGCAGCCGGAATCAAATATGCCAACATGGGCATCAACAGTGCCCGGGCACTACTGCCCTTCGACAAACCCACCGCCTTCTGGTGGGAATCCCCGTCGGGAAGCCGGTTATTGATGTTCAGGGCTGAGCATTACATGATCGGCAACACGCTGATGGGTATCCACAGCCAGAACTTTGAAAATTTCGAAACCAACCTGATGGCTTATCTGGAAGATCTTGACCGGAAGGGCTATCCCTATGATATCATTCCGCTACAGCATTCCGGATACCAAACGGATAATTCCCCGCCATCCACCCTGGCCAGCGATATGATCCGGCAGTGGAATGAGAAGTATGAGTGGCCAAAGATAAAAACTGCGACCATCAGCGAGTTTTTTGAGGTGATTGAGAGGGAGCATGCCGCAGATCTCCCTGTATACCGCGCAGCCTGGCCCGACTGGTGGACCGACGGGTACGGATCAGCTGCCCGCGAGGTTTCCGCAGCCCGGCAGGCACATACCGAGATTATCGCAAACCAGGGCGCGCTATCGATGGCCATGCTGAACTGTCTGGACCTTCCGGGCGGAATCTCCAACCGGATCAGCGAAGCCAACCGTGCCCTGCTGTTTTATGATGAGCACACTTTTGGTTTTGCCGAGAGCATTACCGCTCCGCTGCATGAGAGCACCATGGATCAGCGGGCGCTAAAGGAATCCTACGCCTGGGAGGCCTTCAGGCGCACCCGGACCATTGGCGAAGAGGCCATGGGTCTCCTTCAGACACTGGTCAGTAAGAACCCGGAAGCCCCCACCCTTTCGGTTTTCAACACGTTAAACTGGAGCCGTTCCGGACTGGCTGAAATCTATATCGATCACCAGATCCTTCCGCAAGGCAAGACATTTTCCATTGCCGGGCCCAATGGCCGCACCGTTGCAGCCCAGGCAATGTCGCACCGGTCAGACGGTACATATTGGGGAATATGGGTGGACGACGTGCCGCCGATGGGTTATAAAACCTACGCCATCCGCGTGGATCTTAATTCCGATGTAAAATCCGTCCCCAAGGATCCGAAGGCGGTAACCCACCTGGACACCCGGTACTATACCTGCGAGATCGACCTGGAAACCGGAGCGTTGAAATCACTCACAGACAAAGAGCTGAATATCAACCTGGTTGATCCATCCGCCCCCTGGAAACTCGGACAATTCATCTATGAGAGGCTCGGGAACCGGTCGCAGATGGAGAGCCTGACCCTTACACAATATCAGCGTTTCCCACTGGATACTGTATGGTTTGAAAACTATGAAGAGGGTCCGGTATGGAATACCCTCAGGTTCAAGGGTGAAACGGCTGCAGCTGCAGGACCGGCCGGGTTCGTGGCAGAGATCCGGTTCTACAATACCTGCAAGAAAATCGATTTTGTTTACACCATCCGCAAGCAGCTCATCACGGATCCCGAGGCGATATACATTGCTTTTCCATTCAAGCTGGATAACGGCAGGATTTATTGCGAGGTGCAGGGGGGTGTGATGGAGGCCGGAGTCGATCAGATCCCGGGTTCCACCACCGACTGGAATACGGTGCAGAACTTTGCAGCTGTACGAAGCACATCGGGCCAGATCCTGCTGACCAGCAACAAAATACCGCTCATGCAATTCGGCGGCATCAATACCGGGCGCTACCAGCTGGGAGCGAAGCCGGCGTCCACCCAGATATACGGCTGGCCGATGAACAATTACTGGACCACTAATTTCAATGCAGATCAGCGCGGCGAGCTCACCTTTACCTATTCCCTTACTTCCGGTTCCGATACCGGCAATCGTTTCGCCACCCACTTTGGCTGGGGAACACGAATCCCTCTGCTGGTCAGGGTTATTCCTGCCGGAGAACCGAACGGCAAGCCGGCAGAAGCATCGTTCCTGACCATTGAACCCGAAAACCTTTTGGTGGTGAATGCACGGCCGGTGCCGGAGGAGAAGGCGATTATATTGCAAGTGAGGGAGATTGACGGAACACGGGCGGAAATCAAGGCGAAAGGCGAAAAGCCTGCCCCGGGCTCAACCCGGGGGCGAAAGGCGAAAGATGAAGAATATAAGATACAAGAGGTGGATGTGACCGGGAGGGTGATTGGGACGGGGTTGGGGCCGGTTGTGTTCAAGCCGCTGGAAACCAAGTTCATCAGGATAAATCTTTAATGTGCCAATGTGTTGAAATGAGTTCCACAGGAGCTCTTGTCATCCCCGCGAAAGCGGGGACCGCGTCCCTTAACTAAAAACTACCAATAATGAAACTCCGTTCCCTAGCCCTTATCGCCATCTTCCTGTTGCCCGCTGTTAGCGCTTACTCCGGTGTTAAAGTTACCCTGTCAGACGAGCTGGCCCCTCTCTATCCGGATTCCCGGATTGAGAAAGCGGTACTGGGGTATTCAGTCGATGCAGCCCGCGGAACCATCGCTTCGGTCCATTTGCTTTTTAACGGGCTTAAACCCGGTGATGAACTTTCGTTCAGGATCACCGGAGCCAAAGTTTCTGAACCTGCTGCAAAATGGTATCGTCTGATTGATGTTCCGGTTGCGGAGAATACGGGGCTTGACAGCCGGACTGAGAAGTTTTCCGAAAAGACCAATCCCTATGTAATCCGGCGGGCGCCCTTCAGGATTTACGAGGCCCTGGACCCGGTGGTTCCGCCTGTCGGGATTAAATCTGGAACCGAGGTCTATCGTCTGGAGATACCGGTTGATGCAGGATTAAATATCGGAGTAAATGATTTTACCATTGAGGTCTCGGCGCCCGGGTTTCATAAAAAACTGACTTTTAACGTAATCGTTCACCATGCTCAGGTTCCGCCCCTGCAGGGAGCGCACCTTGAGTACGTAAACTGGCACAGCAACGGCAGGATCGCTGCGGATCACGGGGTTGAGATCTGGAGTGAACCCTTTTGGTCGATGCTGGGCAGCTATGCCCGGTTGATGGCCAGGGGGAGGCAAAATACGTTCTGGTTTATCTGGAGTGATTTTTTCAGATTCAATCCCGATGGAAGTGTGGCGGAGTTTTACGGGGAGCGGTTTGACCGCTATATCCGGACCTTTCTGGATGAAGGTCTCACCACCATTCAGGGTGCTCCGTTTGCCCGGAGGCGAAATTGGGAGACAGACGCATTCTTGCTGGCTGTTCCGGTAGAAAATGGCAAAGAGATTCCGATGCTGTCAGAAGAGGGATTGAAGATCTTTCGCAGCATGGCGAATCCGATCCTGGCGCGGTTGAAGGAAAACAGATGGAATAATAGTTGGGTTCAGGGGATTTTTGACGAGCCGACAGAGGAGTATGTGGAACGGTATAAGGCCACAGCGGCGGTTCTTAAGAGCCTGGATCCGGGTATAAGGATTCTGGAGGCAACCATGACGGTTAGTCTGGCCGGGATTGTCGATTGCTGGTGCCCGCAGGTACAGGAATATCAGGCTAATATGGATTTTTTCAAAGAGCGCCGGGCAGCCGGGGATGAGGTTTGGGTATACACCTGTCTGATTCCCGGGGGACCCTGGATCAACCGGCTGGTAGACCAGGAGCGGCTGCGCCAGGTATATGTTGGCTGGGCCTGCTCGAAATATGATCTTCAGGGATTCCTTCACTGGGGGCTGAATCATCATCGCGGAAAACCTTTTGAGGAGCTCGTCAGGCAACATGAGAATGAAAAAAGCTTTCTTCCGGCCGGTGACTCCCATATTATTTATCCGGGATCGGCCGGCCCGTTGTCGAGCCTTCGGTATGAAGCACACCGCATCGGTATGGAGGATTATGAACTCCTGTTACAGTTGAAGAAGCTGAACCCGGTTCTGGCTGATGAACTGACCAACCGGTTGTTTCAGGCTTTCAATCAATATAATACGGATATTTCCACTTACCGGGGCGTTAAATCCGAACTCTTAAAATCCCTGAAATGAATAAGCTCACTCTGTTTGGGTCCATGCTGCTGGTTAGCCAGCTTGTGACCGCCCAGTCCTTTGACCCGATCCGGGAGCTCCGCAGGTTTAACGTTGTATGGGAATCACCGAGCCTGAACTCGCTGGGCTCCATGCCGGTCGGGAATGGTGATATCGGCATGAATATATGGGTGGAAGAGAACGGGGATTTGCAGTTTTATCTTTCCAAGACCGATGCCTGGAGTGAAAATGCACAATTGCTTAAGCTTGGGAAGGTTCGTATACGACTGACTCCCAATCCGTTTATAAAGGGGAACTCTTTCCACCAGGAACTTGACCTTGAAAATGGAGAGATCAGGATAAAAGGAGGATCAGCCGGGGATCCTGTTGAGATCGTCATCCGGGCAGATGCCAACCATCCGCTTGCAGAGGTGGTCATTCAATCCGGCCGGCCGCTGGCAGCAGAAGTTCTGCTGGAGCCCTGGCGCATGGTACCGCGGATTATGAGCAATCCCGATGAGCTGCCGGCTGTATATGGAATGCAGCAGGCGAAAGGGGAGCCCGTGATTATCGATCCCGATTCCATCCTGCCCGCTTCGGCAGGAAGGCTGACCTGGTTTCACCGGAACCGCCGTTCCATCTGGGCAGACAACCTGAAGCTGCAGGCTCTGGGGGATCTGACCGGCAGCCTGACCGATCCCCTCCTCGGACGCATTTTCGGCGCGGCCATTGAAGGTTCCGGAATGCAGGCTGAATCAGCGCTAAAACTAAGAAGCATAAGCAATTCGAGAAAGTTTACCCTGCTCATTTATCCTTTAACGACTACCTCGAAGACCCTGGCAGAGTGGCAGAAAAGCCTGGATACCCAGATTTCGGAAATCGGAAAAACAGTGCCGGAAACCCGGATCCGGAACCACCGCAAATGGTGGACTGATTTCTGGACCCGGAGCTACATCTTTATAAGCGCCGATCAGGAGGGCCCGGCAAAGTCAGCCGAAACCGTGACACGAGGCTATATTCTTCAGCGTTACATGAATGCATGTTCCGGACGGGGGGCTTCACCGATAAAATTCAACGGCTCGATTTTTACCGTTGACACTTACAACCGCTCGGTGCGGAAGGGTTTTGATGCCGATTTTCGTCTGTGGGGAGGACCCTACTGGTTTCAAAACACCCGTCTTCCTTACTGGTCGATGCTGCAGGCCGGAGATTTTGAAATGATGGCACCGTTATTCAGAATGTATATGGACGCCCTGCCGCTCCGGAAGGCTGCAACGAAAAAGTATTACAACCATGACGGGGCTTTTTATCCGGAGACCATGTATTTCTGGGGCACCTATACCAATGACAATTACGGCAGGAACCGCGAGGGTATGCCCGACGGGCTGACTCAGAACACTTATATCCGGTATTACTGGACTGGCGGGCTCGAGTTGAGTGAGATGATGATTGATTATTACCGGTTTACCCGTAGAACTGGTTTTGCAAGGGACACACTGATCCCGTTTGTAACCGGGATTCTCGGCTTTTTCGACCAGCACTGGCCCCGTGATATTGAAGGGAAGATCCTTTTCACGCCGGCTCAGGCGCTTGAGACCTACCAGACTGCTGTGGATCCCACTCCCGACATTGCAGGGCTCATGAGTATAACACGTCAGATGCTTGCATTTCCGGACTCCCTGGTTGGCAAAGACCTGAAAAAGAGATGGAAACTGCTATTAGCGGCAATCCCGGAAATACCATTAAGAAAAATAGGTGAGGAGAGTGTCATTGCACCGGCACGTAACTCCGCAAGACTTGCCAACATTGAAAACCCTGAACTTTATGCGGTATTCCCCTTCCGGATATTTGGCACGTATGAACTTTTTCTTGACCTGGCCATCCGGACCTATGAGAACCGCAGGCATACGATGAACATAGGCTGGCAGCACAGTGCGATCCAGGCGGCCTGCCTCGGACTGGCTGATGAGGCAACCGCCCTGGTCATTGATAAGTTTTCACATTCCGATCCGGAGTGCCGTTTCCCGGCATTCTGGGGACCAAATTACGACTGGTCGCCCGACCAGGACCATGGCACGGTTGCCATGATTGCCCTCCAGCGTATGCTGGTGCAGTGGGACGGAGACGAGGTGATCCGGTTCCCGGCCTGGCCGAAAGAGTGGAAGGTTGAATTCAGGCTGGCCGGGCCAGGGGGAGCGGTGGAAGAATAGTTGCCGGTTAAGGACGGTTGTCGGTTGCCGGTTAGGCCAGAAGTTACATTCGTGTTCA
>MEOR01000058.1:44882-53417 GCA_001769295.1 Bacteroidetes bacterium GWF2_49_14
CAGCGTTACCTCAAGAGCGTTGTCATCCCCGCGAAAGCGGGGACCGCGTCCCTGAACAAGGATTTTGGCAGAAGCACAAGTCAGGGGATTCCTGCTTTAGCAGGAATGACAGTTCTGGCCTAACTGGTAACTGGCAACCGGCAACCAGTTTAACCTATTTAACTATCAGGTTAACAACCCAGTAGACCCCTGTGCTGATGAGCATGGCTCCGGGGATTGTTAGAACCCAGGCCACAATTATGTTACCTGCTACACCCCAGCGAACCGCACTGAGTCGCTTGACCGATCCCACACCCATGATTGATCCGGTGATCGTGTGCGTAGTACTAACCGGAATCCCTCCGAGGGTGCTTCCGATTACACTTATTGCTCCGGCCGTTTCAGCACAAAAACCCTGCACCGGCTTAAGGTGGGTCAGGGAAGTGCCGAGAGTCTTAATAACTTTCCAGCCTCCTGCAAGGGTACCCAGTCCGATGGTGGTATAGCTGGCGAAAATCACCCACACCGGAACGTGAAATTCTCCTGTCAGATTTCCGGTACTAAACAGTAAAATAGTAATGATTCCGATTGTTTTCTGGGCGTCATTACTTCCATGGCCCAGGCTGAAAACGGCAGAAGACAAAAGCTGCATAACGCTGAATACGCCATCAACCTTTCGGGGGGAAGTTTTTCGGAAAATCCACATGGTTGCTACCATCAACAGATAGCCAAGGAGGAAACCAACAATTGGTGACAGGAAAATAAACAAAACAACTTTTATTATTCCGGTAGCGATCAGCACCTCCGGGCCTCCGATCAATAACGCAGGTCCTATTAAACCTCCGATCAGGGAATGTGAAACACTGATCGGAAGCCCCAGGCGGGTGCACGTATAAACCCAGACAATAGCTCCCATGAGGGCCGAAAAAACGACATATTCGTTGATAATATCGGCATCTACAATTCCCTTTCCGATCGTTTTGGCAACATGTACACCGAAAATAAACACAGCCGCAAAGTTCCAGAAGGCAGCCCAGATAACCCCCTGGGTTGGGCTTAACACCTTGGTTGAAACAACAGTTGCGATCGAGTTGGCTGCATCATTCATTCCATTAAGGAAGTCGAATAAAAGGGCTACAACAATGATGAAGATGATAAACCACGTCATAATCTAAGGGTTAGGCAGATTTAATCATTATCGTTTTTAATACGTCAGAAACATCTTCGATGCAATCCGTGATCTCTTCCATCGTCTCAATGATTTCCTTGCGTTTAACCAATTCTATCGGATTAGTTTCTGTCTGGAAAAGCGTGGAGATCAGCTCATGGAATACCTCGTCAGCCTGCTTTTCCAGTTCATTCATGGCAAGACAGGCAGCATGCAGCTTGTATGATTTCTTGAGATTCCGTAATTCCGGTGCAGCAATCCTGATTTGCTCACACCCCCTGACAATAATCTGTGACAAATCACGTACCTGAGGCATCTTGCTCTTGGGCTTGTAGAGTTTAATCTGCTGGCTGGTTGAGTTGATAAGATCGATCACGTCATCCATTTTCGAGATCAGGCGTTGTATGTCCTCCCTGTCAAAGGGTGTTATAAATGAAGAATCCACCGTATCAAGGACATTGTGTACGATATCATCTGCCTTGTTTTCAAGCATCTTGATTTCGGTGAAAGCCTCGTTTTCCTCATAGGGCAGATCAGAATCGATAATCCGGTTTAGGATAGCGGCCGCTTTTGCAATCAATTCGGCCATTTCTTCAAACATCGGGAAAAACTTATCTTCTCTGGGGAGAAGAATTTTGCGCAGGAATCCTTTTGCCATCGGTTTAGTTTTAACAATTCACAAAATTACCGCGATTGGTGAGGGCTAATGTTATTTTATTATTAAGTTTTTCTCTTTTCAGGAATGATGACTGAAAGGACCACCGAAAACAACAAAATTCCAAAAACCGTACTTAAGGCAACCGCAATGGGAATCTTGTAAAAGGAGGAAATGATCATTTTACTCCCGACAAAAAACAGTATGGCGGCCAGTCCGTATTTTAGAAAACGAAAGTATTTGATAATGGAAGCCAGGGCAAAATAGAGTGATCTGAGCCCGAGAATGGCAAACACGTTTGAGGTATAGACGATAAAGGGATCGGAAGAGATGGCGAGTACGGCCGGAATGGAATCCACGGCAAAAATCAGGTCGGTAATCTCAATCATGATCAGGGTGATAAAGAGAGGTGTTGCCAGCGTTTTATGATTAATCCTGACAAACAGCCGGCTGCCATGCGTGTCCGGTGTTACCGGGATCATTTTCCTGGCGAGCCGGATCACGGGATTCTTTTCCGGCTCAATTTGCTTCCCTTTGTCGAACATCATCCGGATCCCGGTGATAACCAGGAAACCCCCGAAAATATAGATAATCCATTCGAACCTGTGAATGAGAGCCACGCCTGTAACGATAAAGACTGCCCTCATCACCATGGCACCAATAATCCCCCAGAAGAGTATCTTATGCTGATATGCCGGTTTCACCTGGAAGTAGGTGAAAATCATGATGAACACAAAAAGGTTGTCGATTGAAAGGGATTCCTCTATCAGGTAAGCGGTTAGGAATTCGAGTGCTTTTTGTGTGCCAAGAAACTTCCAGACACCGATGTTAAAAGCTACTGCCAGTAGAATCCAGAACAAGCTGAGGAGCAGGGCCTCCTTCATTTTAATCTCATGAGCCTTCTTATTGAAAACCACAAGGTCCAGCAGGAGCATGCAGATTACAAAAATTACAAATCCGGCCCAAAGCCAGCCATTTTCCGGTATACTGACCATTTATGTAATTAACGATTTACGATTTACCATTTCATTTCCTGATCTCTCAGTCTCTTAGTCTCTAAGTCTCTTGGTCTTCTACCGGATCTCTTGTTTTTTGAGTTCCTCCGGAATTTCAGCCACCAGTTTGAACAGGTTTTCGTAGGCATAGAGCGGCAGTTTGCTGTAGGTGTCATCCGGTCCGTGGCCGTGGCCAGACGGGCCTTTTGTAAGGAAAAAGATCGCCGGGATGCCCTTTTCCTGGAACGGGAAATGGTCGCTGTTAGCGGTGCCATCTCGGTTTTCAACATTCTTCATGTACTGATTTTTCTCATTGATCTTCTGGACAATCGAGGCTTCATTCGGCCAATTATTGCCACCAAAAAGGATTACTCCGTCCTGGCCGGTCATGACCATGTCAAGGTTAACCACGAGCTTTATTTTATCGAGCGGGAACATCGGATTGTTAACGTAATTCTTTGATCCCATCAGGCCTACTTCCTCGCCGCTGAAAAGCATGAAAGCCATTGAATAATAAGGCTTCTTGCCGGCCATGTAATGCCGTGCAAGGTCCATTACCATTGCGGTACCACTGCCGTTGTCCTCTGCGGCCGGGTTGTAATTACCTTCACCATACGATCCATACCCATCATAATGACCGGTAAAAACGATAAACTGATCGGTCTGGCCCTGGATGTAGCCAACCACATTCTGGGTCGGATACTGTTCATTGTATTCACTTTCAATATCAAGAACCACCTCGGTAAGATCATCCGGAATCGCCGGCTTGCCCACCTTGATTTCCGCAATCTTACCCTGCCAGCGGCCCGGATGCGTTCCCGGGGTTGACGGGAACACCTCAATGATGGCAACAATCCCCATCTCCCTGGCAGAGGCCAGTCCGCGGATAAACCTGTACAGACCCGGGTTTTTGAGACCTGTTGAATCCAGCATGAGCACTTTCGGAGAAGCGGCACCATTTATAGCCTCGAGGAATTTTTCCGTGTTCTGCATTCTGGCCGCATTGATTATAACGGGTTTAAAGGTGCCTTTCACGGATGCAGAATATGGACTCACCACGTAATCACGGTTGAACTTCAATTCCTTTCCGTTGAATTTTACTGAAGTGCGGTTGATGCGGTTAACATTGAAATTATACCGCTGGATATAGTCGCCCTTGAAGTTCTTTACCCCAAGTTGCCTGAACTGGTCGGCAATATAGAATGCTGCTATGCTGTCGCCCCGTTTGTAATACCCCCGGCCGTGCATTTCCGGTCCGCAAAGCTTAACCAACTGTTTACGAACATATTGAGTATCCTGAGCATCACTGATAATCGCCAATGCGAACATCAGGATAAATAAACCGGAAAACCGAAGGGCTGCGCGTTTCATAATTAGTTTAATTTGCTCTAAAGATAATTTTTTTGATGTGAAGTGGAGATGATGTGATGATGAGATGATTTAGGAAAGATGGCAGAAGCACTTGTCATCCCCGCGAAAGCGGGGACCACGTCCCATAAAGAGCGGTACGCAGGGGAACCGGTCCCCGCTTTCGCGGGGATGACAAGTGCATTCGCCAAACCATTAACCAGTAACCAGCAACCAACATGCCCCACCCCCGCTTTCTCCTTGCCGCCAACAGTTTCACCGCCGCACTCGGCGGATTGCTGTTTGGTTTTGACACCGCCGTGATTTCGGGAACCATCCCGTTCATTACCAAACACTTTAACCTTACTGATGCAATGCTGGGATGGGCGGTTTCTTCGGCCCTGATCGGCTGTGTTGTGGGTTCGATGGCCGTGGGCAAACCTGGCGACCTGTATGGGAGACGCTTTATGCTGAAAACGATGGCATTGCTCTTTTTACTCTCAGCAGTGGGTACCGCATTGGCTAATAACCTGACTATCTTCGTAATATTCCGGTTTATCGGCGGCCTTGCCATTGGTGGTGCATCGGTTTTAAGCCCGATGTATATCTCTGAAATCTCCCCCGCGCGAATCCGGGGCCGTTTGGTCGCCATCAGTCAGTTGGCGATTGTTACCGGAATCCTTGTTGCCTTTTTCTCCAATTATCTGCTGGTCAATACCGGCGAAAACAACTGGCGGTGGATGTTTTTGGCCGGTGGTCTTCCCGCGGTCCTCTTCTTCATACTCCTGTTCTTCGTTTCCCAGAGTCCTCGATGGCTCGTGCTCATGGGAAAAACCGATGAAGCCCGTAAGGTCATTGAACGCCTTAATAAGGGCCGTGATACACGTCCGGAAATGGAAGAGATTATCGCTTCGGTGCAGAAAAACAGCGGCGGCATGAAAACGCCCCTGTTCAAAAAACCTTATACCCGTATCGTGATCATCGGGATGATTCTCGGAACGTTTAGTCAGTTCACGGGAATCAATGTGATCATGTACTATGCGCCCACCATCTTTCAATCGGCCGGCTTCTCCAGCGATTCGGCATTTCTGCAGACGGTAATCATCGGGGCTACCAACGTGGTGTTCACTCTAATCGGAATGTCTCTTATCGATAAGGTTGGCCGCAAATCCCTCCTGATGTTCGGAGCAGGTGGCATGGCAGTCTTTCTCGGGCTGATCTGGTCGGGCATGACCTATAACTGGTTCAGCGGCTTTGCCCTGCTGGCCTGCGTAATCTGCTATGTTGCATCTTTTGCCAGCACCATGGGGGTGGTTATCTGGGTAATCATCTCGGAAATGTTCCCGAACGCCATCCGTGCCCGGGGGGCGGCCATCAGCTCCTTTGCCGTTTGGGTGATCAACTGCGCCACCTCCTTCCTGTTCCCAATCGTGATGGGCAAGATGGGAACCGGACCGGTTTTCGGCTTTTACTGCATCGCCACCGTGATCAGTTTCTTCTTCTTCTGGAAATATCTGGTGGAGACTAAGGGGAAGTCGCTGGAAGAGTTGGAACATATCGTACTTAAACGATGAGATGATGTGATGATTTGATGATGAGATGATTGGGTATGAGGTTTGGGGTATAAGGTGAGGCAAATGCGACCCCGAACCTCATACCCCATACCTCGAAACCCTTAACCAGCAACCAGTAACCAGCAACCGTCTGCCATGACCCGCGAACAACGCTTTCTCACCGCCCTGCGCCGGGGAACCCCGGACCGCCTCCCGATGTTTGACTTTCTGTTTCAGCAGCCAATGTATGAGCACCTCATCGGGCATAAACCGGAAACCTATAACGGCAAGGATGCCGTGGAGTGCGCGCTGGCGTTGGACCACGACGGGGTTTGGGTGCCTTTTGGAGGATTTACCGGACTGCAGCCCAAATATCTGAAGGACAACGTATATCAGGATGAGTGGGGCACCACCTATCAGAAAAATGAGAGTTCATGGCCGATTGATGCCCCGATTGATTACCCTATCAAATCAAGGGAAGACCTTCGAAAATACAAGCTCCCCGACCCCACCCTCCCCGGCCGGAATTCGGAGATACTTGCCGCGGTGGCGAACAACCGGGAAAACATGGCCATCCTGGGCGGGGTCAGCGGTCCCCTTTGCACTGCCTGGCTCCTGATGGGTTTCGAACGCATCTGTTATGCCCTGTATGAGGATCCCGGCCTGATCACCGACGTGCTGAAAATGTCGAACGAATATTTCAAGGAGGCTGCACGCCGCTCGGTGGAATCGGGCTGTGCAGGCCTCTGGATCAGCGAGGACCTGGGCGACAGCAACAGCTGCTTCTTTTCAGTGGATCATTTCCGTGAGATTTTCCTGCCGTACATACACGACATGGCCGATTACATTGATAGTCTTGGAGTTCCGGTACTGCTGCACTCTTGCGGAAACATCAATGCCTATCTCGATGATCTGGCCCGGACCAAGATTTGCTCCGTTCATCCCCTGCAGCGAACGGCCCACATGGATCTGCGGACCATCAAGGAAAAATACGGCAACCGCTTCTGCATTATCGGGAATATCGACTCCACCCGTACCTTGCCTTTCGGGACTCCTGGAGAAGTTGCGGCCGAAGTCCGCGAAGCCATTGCAATCGCCTCACCCGGAGGCGGATACATCCTGGCTTCTGATCACTCGCTTCATGATGGGATTCCTATTGAGAACATCCTGACGATGTTCAGGACGGGACGGGAATTCAGCTGTTAGTAAAACTGCATCAAAACTCCTTCTGAAGGTAATAATTCAAATAAATCCAGCGCCGGGTTTGAAAGTTCCGGTAAACATCCGAGTCCTTTACCCCTGCAAACTCCAAAGCCAGCTTCTGCAGAAAAAACGGGGCAACCCGCCTGATCAGGTCCTTCCGGCGCGGATCATCCAGCTCCAGTGCAAGGGTAACATTTGAGGTAATATCCTCCGGCCCCGTAAGGATCATGTCGGATGAGAAAAGGTTGTTATGGAACTTTTCTACCAGAAAATCCCGCCTAAAATCAGTAACCAGAAAAAAACCTCCCGGCCGAAGGACCCGTCGCACTTCTTTCAGAAATTGCCCGATATTCTCATACCGGTGACACGACTCAACATTAATAACATAATCGAAAGAATTATCTTCAAAAGGAAGCTGATGCGCATTCCCGGCAACAAATTCAAGCCCTTCTGAAGGGTGATGCTTCCTGCAAAATTTTACAGCAAGCTTATCAATATCCATTCCGACCGCCAATGAAGGAGAAAACTGTCTTTTGACATAAGCCAGACCTCCTCCGCGGCCACAGCCGACTTCGAGTATCTTTTTCTGAAATAAATCGTGGTTATGAACCAGTTGATGGTAGAGATGTATGGAATAGCGGTTGATATTTTCCTGCGGCAGCAGATCAAGTTTTTGCAGAGGATTATGGTATCCGAAATTCATGAACAGGATTTCTGACTTTCTATCCAGAAGGCTGATCAACCGGTACCAAAATTTGAAAAATAAATGCCGGTAGGCAAATTTCCAGACATAGCGAATTTTCCTGAATTTCTTCAAGTTTTATCTTTCATTAAATGAAGAGTTAAAGATGCGATTATTTTCCTTTTTTTACCCGATCCGGATAGTCCGTTATTAACCCATCTACACCCAGTAACCTCATTTTCAGGATATCCTTCTCACTGTTAATAGTCCAGGGAATCAACTTTACTCCAGCTTTATGTGCCCTTTCAACCAAGCTCCGGCTGACTAAAATCTGGTTGGGACTGTAAATATCGGGCTTGAATCCGAGGGTTTTCAGGTTGCCTTTGAATGATTTCGGGTTTGCGATCAGGAGTGCGGTTTTCATCTCCGGATATTTTACATGCAGGTATTGCAGTGTCCGCATATCAAACGACTGGATGATGCAGCGGGAACTGATCCCCTTTTCTTTGATCACAGACATCAGGAGATCGGTGAAAGGCTCTGGTTTCGGGTGAAATACTTCATCCCCGTCCCTGGAGCATTTCGTCTCGATATTGTACTGAACCCATGGTAGTTTATGTCCCTTAATATAGGCCTCCACTGCGGCAATTGCATCTTTTAGCAGGGGTTTGGTTGCCTTCATCTTTTTCTGCTCCGGAAAATCCGGATGCGGGAGGGTTCCACAATCAAATTTTTTCACCTGCTCAAAGTTCATCCCATAAATACGGTAATCCTTTTGTCGCTCTTTTGCAATGGGCTGACCAGTACTGTCAAGGCAAAAAGCTGAATTCATATAGGGATCGTGGGAAACCAGCACCTGTCCGTCCTTCGTGATCACCACATCCATTTCGAGGGTGGTAACCCCCAGATCAACCGCCCTGATAAACGCGGCAATTGTGTTTTCCGGCATCAGT
>MEOR01000058.1:53424-63111 GCA_001769295.1 Bacteroidetes bacterium GWF2_49_14
AGCCGCGGTGGCCCTGAAGATCGAATGCTCTCTGCGCCTGGCTTTGCACGCCGGTCATTATCAGGATCAGGCCCAAAAGGATGGTTTTCATATTGGTGAATGTGTTATGTGTTAAGTGTTATGTTGAGCAGGTAAAGGGTTGATTTCATCTCTAAAGTATTACTATTTTTGATCAGATATTAGCGTTCATGGAACTAACGAGAACCATTTTCTGGGATGCGGATTATGATTCAATCAATTGGGCAGAAAAAGCCCGGTATGTGATTGAGCGGGTCATCATGTTTGGCACCCTGGACGACTGGAAGGCGATCCAGAAATTCTATGGACGCGAAAAGATTCTCGCCGAAATGCTCGAATCCAGGGAGTTAGACCCAAAATCGCTGAGCTTCCTGAGTTGTATTTTCGACACTCCACCAGAAAAATTCAGATGCTACACACAGATACAATCTTCCCGGGCACACTGGAATTATTGAGCCGTGTGATGGAAATCCCTGAATTTGATTCCTACTTACTGGCAGGTGGAACTGCTTTGGCTTTGCAAATAGGACATCGTATCTCTGTGGATCTCGATTTTTTTGGGGAGAAAGAAATTGAAGCGGACGAATTCGTGGATCAGTTGAGTGCATTAGGAACGGTAAGAATAATGTCGCGAAGCAGAAATATCCTGATTCTTGACATAAATGGCATAAAGGTTGATTTCGTAAATTACCGATATCCACTTGTAAAAGCCCCTGTAATGGAAGGGATCATACGTCTGTCGAGTCCGGAAGATATTGGCGCCATGAAGCTGGCAGCCATTACAGGTCGTGGCAGAAAGCGGGATTTCATAGACTTACATTTTCTTCTGAACCGCTTTTCTCTGGCGGCAATCATGGAATTCTACAGAACGAAATACCCCAGCGGATCCGAATTTCTTGTAATGCGGAGTCTTACCTATTTTGTCGATGCCGATCAGGACGAGGACCCGAGAATGTTGGTCCCGGTGGATTGGGAAGCGGTAAAAGCATCCATAATCCGGGAGGTCAGGAAGTTGTGAAACTGACCCGAGGCGCGCGATCCCCGCTTTCGCGAGGATGACAAGTGCTCCCCCTATGCCCCTATGCCCCCATGCCCCTATGCCCCCTATGCCCTTATGCCCCTGCCTAAACGGGCGAGCGCAGCTCGCCCCTACTTTTTATTTATCTTCGCCCCAAACTGAATTTACATGAATTACGGACATTTCTCGCCGGATGGCCGGGAGTATATCATTGATAATGTGGCCACTCCGCGCCCATGGATCAATTACATATATAATAATGAATATTTCTCCACCATCTCGGCCAACGGCGGCGGCATCAGCTATCACCGAATCCCCCTGCACGGACGGATTACACGCTACCGTATCAATGATGTTCCGGCCGACCGGCCCGGCAAATACATTTATATTCAGGACCAGGACAGCGGTGAAATGTGGAGCCTTACCTGGCAACCGGTGGGTAAGCATCTGGAAAAATACCGGGTGGCGCACGGATTTGGTTATACCCGCGTGGAATCTGAAATTGAAGGAATTCAGTCGGAACTCCTGTTTTTTGTCCCGAGAACCGATAACCGCGAAATCTGGAAATCGGTCCTGACCAACAAATCCGATAAAAAGAGACATCTGAAAATAACCGGATATGTGGAATTTGCACTGGGTCATGCGCTGGTGGACCTTATCAACCAGTGTGATGATCAGCACTTTAACCGGGTTTATCTGGATAAGGAATTAAACTCGATATTCGGCACCAAAACTTACTGGGTCACAGAAACCAAAGGCACCCAGCAGCAGGAAAACAAAGAGTGGGACCAGTGGGCGTTCTTCACGGTTAACCACCCGATCAAAAAATACGAGACTGTACGCGAGGAGTTCATCGGGTTTTACCGGAACGAAACCAACCCGATTGCCCTGGAAACAGGCAACCTAAGATGTAAAGACACGGATTTTGGCAACACGGTTGGGGCGATACAAATAGAAATTGAATTGGAGCCGGGCGAGGCCAGGGACGTTGTATTTCAGCTGGGTGTAATCCCCAAAGTGGAATTTGAAGGCGAAAGAAAAAAGGCGAAAGAAAAAAGAAAGAATAAAATTCAAAGATTTCAAGATATTCAGGAGGTAAAGGATGCCTTCGCCGAAGTACGCAAATACTGGGATGAGTACTTTGCACACACAAGAGTGCAGACCCCGGATCAGGATGTGAACATCTTCATGAACGGCTGGTCGCCGTATCAGGCCAAGGTGGCTTTTGATATCGGAAGGGTTACCAGCTTTTACTACTGGGGCATCGGCCGGGGATTCGGGTTCAGGGATACGGCACAGGATACCATTGCGGTGACTATCTCCTATCCGGAAAAAGCCAAACAACGTATCCTGATGTTAGCCCGACAGATGCGTGGCGACGGAAAAGTTTACCACCATTTTCACGGCGATGGTCAGGGAGAATATACGAAGCATTGCGATGACCCCCTTTGGTTTATCCTGGCTGTGACGGACTATATTAAAGAGACGGGAGACTTTGGATTGTTAGACAATGTCCAGCCTTTTAATGATGGATCTTCAGGCACCATTCTCGACCACCTGATGTCGGTGGTGACCTTTGTCAAAGGGAATCTTGGCGCTCATGGACTCCCTGTTTTTGGCCGGGGCGACTGGAACGATACCTTGGACTACATAGGGGGCGACGATGGAGGGGAAAGCGTGTGGGGCGGCATGTTCTATGTATCGATGCTGAACCTGCTGATTGAGTTGCTGGCCCGGATAGACAAGCCCGATTTGAAGTCGGCGGTTGATGAGGTCAGTGGTAAAATGGCTAGATCCCTTGATGACAATTGCTGGGACGGCGACTGGTATATCCGTGCCTTTGGTGAGAACCAGAAGTGCATCGGGGCCAAAGACAATAAATACGGAAAGATTTTCATCAACACGCAAACCTGGGCTGTACTGGCGGGACTCGACCCCAAACGCCAGGAGCAGGCTCTTGAGAGCATCCGCACACATCTCGACAGTGAGCAGGGTCCGAAGAAATGTTCTCCGGCCTATCGGGAGATCGATCCCAAAATCGGATTGGTAACCCGCTGCGTATGGGGCAAAAAGGAGAACGGCGCCATTTTCGGCCACCCCACCACCTGGCTGATTCAGGCTGAGTGCATGCTAGGCCATGGGAATGAAGCCTTCCGCTACTACAAAAAAATGCTGCCTAACCGCATCGACTCCGATACTTTCTTTGCCGAGCCCTATGTGTATTCTCAATACATAACCTGCGATGAGCACGAAACTGCCGGTCGGGCCAGCCATTCCTGGCAAACCGGAACCGCCGCCTGGATGTATCGCGTGGTGTTCGACTACTTTTTCGGCGCCCGCGCAAGCTACGACGGCCTGATTATCGATCCTACCATTCCTTCAGACTGGAAAGAGTTCACCATGGAACGGGTGCATAGAGGAACCAGGTACATGATTCATGTTCTCAACCCGGATGGGAAAGAGAAGGGTGTCACACGTCTGATAGTTGAAGGAGTTGAAATAGGTAAGGGAGTTAAGGATGCGAACTATTGTATTCCATTGACAGATAAAGAGATATGCCAGGTTGAGGTACAACTGGGGTAAAACCTCAAATCACAAACCTCAAATCACAAATAACAATTATCAAATAAGCTCCAATAATCAAAAAACAATAAAACAAACAGCAATGGGGCAACTTAATGATTTAGAAGAGAGGACGTTTCAATTCTCGAAGCGGGTTGCATTATTCGTAAAAGGTTTGATCAAGGATATCCCCAATGTCGAATATGGCAAACAAGTGGTTCGATCATCGGGATCAGTTGGAGCAAACTATATAGAGGCGAATGAAGCACTTAGCAAGAAAGACTTTGTAATGAGGATTAAAATTTGCCGGAAAGAAGCTGAAGAACTCAAGAAAATCATGTCCGCAATTCTAATAAAATCACAGTAATGGAAAAACCTCAAACAACAATATCCAAAAAACAAACAAGCACTAATCCACAAGCTCCAAAATTTCAAACAGTGCGAGTTTGAGTTTTGAGTTTTTGGGTTTTGAGATTTATTTGTTTTTTGGGTTTTGTTGTTTGGAATTTCAATCTTAGCTATGAAACGTCACCCCCACAACCCCATCCTCACCCGCAGCGATATCCCGGATATCGCTCCTCACCTCATCGACTGCTCTTCAGTTTTTAACCCCGGTGCCATAAAGTTCGGCGACAAGTACCTGATGATGGTCAGGACGCAGAGCCGCTCGCGCGAAACCTTTATGGTGATGGCTGAATCATCGGATGGAATTCACTTCAAGGCAGAAGACCATATCGTTGATTTTAAGGGAATCGAAAAAGTCAGGGAAAAGGTATACCATATTTATGATGCCCGGATCACCCATCTGGAAGGGACCTATTATATTATGTTCGCGATGGATATGGATGCCGGGTGTCAGCTGGGATTGGGCCAGACCGATAATTTTAAGGAGTTTAAATTCCTTGGAATCACTTCGAATGAAGATATACGGAACGGCGTACTTTTTCCGGAGAAAATCAACGGCAGATACATGCGGCTCGACCGGCCAAACAAGGCACGACATGCGGGTGGCCCCACGTCCGGAAGCACCATATGGCTATCCGCTTCGGATAACCTGATCGATTGGGTACCTGTGGCCCCCGTGATCGATGGGAGGTTCCACTACTGGGATGAGTTTATCGGCAGCGGTCCGCCTCCGGTGAAAACCCGTAAGGGATGGCTACATATTTATCACGGCGTGGCCACCCATTTCGGCAGCGCCAATATATATCAGGCAGGTATAATGCTCCTTGCTCTGAATGATCCGTCGAAAGTAATCAGCCGTGGATTTTACAACATATTGGAGCCCAGAGAAATCTGGGAAGTGGCCGGTCAGGTTCCCAATGTGGTTTTCCCCAGTGGTATCGTTGTTCATGAATTAGACTCCGAAGGGTTTGCCAAACCCGAAAGTGAAGTGTACGTTTACTACGGAGCGGCGGATACGTGCGTGGGGCTGGCCGTGTCAACGATTTCAGAATTAATAATTAACTGCGGATAACTTTTTATGACAAAAAAAATCACAAATCTCAAAAAACAAAATCCAAATAAATTCCAATCTTCAAAAACCAATATTTCAAACAGTGCGAGTTTGGGGTTTTGAGTTTTGAGTTTTGGAGCTTATTTGAGATTTGCTTTTTGAGATTTGGGTTTTGAGAATAGCTTAGTACAATGAACCTCACATTTTTAGATTGGGCCATCGTGGCGGCGCTGCTGGCTCTGATGTTCGGACTGGTTTTCCTGAGCAGGAAACTTATGCACAGCGTGAGCGATTTCCTGGCAACGGGCCGGACAGGCGGACGGTACATTATCTCGATGTTTCACGGCACGGCTGCACTCGGCGCGATCACCATTGTGGGGGTTATGGAACAGAATTTCTCAGCCGGCTTCAATGCCCGATGGTGGGAAATGCTTACTACAATCATCCTGGTTGGGATTAGCGTAACCGGATGGGTGGTTTACCGGTACCGGCAAACCCGGGTGATGACCATGGCCCAGTTCTTTGAGGTACGCTACAGCCGCGGCTTCCGCATATTCTCCGGTTTTCTCGCCTTCCTGTCCGGGATCGTCAATATGGTGATCTTCCCCTCAGTTACCGCCCGCTTTTTTATCTATTTCTGCGGGATTCCGGAAGTTGGGCATATCGGGCCCTATTCGGTCACTTTTATCCTGATCACGGCACTCATCGTGGCCGTCCCGTTATTCTTCACCCTCACCGGTGGTCATATTGCCGTGATGTTCACTGATTTTATCCAGGGGGTTTTTGTAAACATTGTCTTTGTGGCCATCGTCATCCTTCTGATAATCAAAGTGGATTGGGCTCATATTTCACAGGCGATGGAGGCCGCACCACAGGATGCCTCCCTCATCAATCCTTTCCAATCGAGCAAAGTGCAGGATTTCAATATCTGGTTTTTCTTTATCGGCATGTTTGGACTGATTTACACCAAGTTATCCTGGCAGGGAAACTCCTCGTTTAATGTGGCAGCCAAAAATGCCCATGAAGCCAAAATGGCCGACCTCCTCACTAATTGGCGCCTGATACCGCAATGGGGACTGTTTCTGGTCTTTATCCCTGTGGTAGCCTATACTATTTATAATCACGTTGATTTCAAGGATATAGCTGCCAGCATTAATGGCACCCTGGCAGGCGCAGGTACAGAAGCCATGCAGAGTCAGCTCAGGACCCCGATGGTTCTGAACTACCTTCTGCCTATCGGGTTCAAGGGGGCATTCGCTGCGATCATGCTGGCCGCCTCCATCACGGTTCACAACACCTATATGCACTCCTGGGGAAGCATTTTCATTCAGGACTGCATCATGCCATTCAGGAAGAAACCGTTTGAGCAGGCACAGCATCTGAAATACCTCAAACTCTCCATTCTCGGGGTAGGCATTACCATTTTCATCCTGAGCATCCTGTTCCAGCAAACCGAAAAAGTATTCCTGTTCCTTGCCATCTCCGGCGCCATTTATGTGGGGGGTTCCGGTGCTGCCATCATTGGTGGACTATATTGGAAGCGAGGAACCACAGCCGGCGCATGGTCGGCCATGATCGCCGGAGCCACAATCGCCACTACAGGAATCGTGCTTAACTCCGTGGTCAAAGATTTTCCTATCAACGGACAGTGGTTCTGGTTTATCGCGATGATATCAGGCGCAATGATCTACTTTATTGTGTCCCTGATCACCTCGAAAGAGCCTTACAACATGGACAAAATGCTGCATCGGGGCAAATATGCCATGATTGGCGAAACCAATGTTGTGGAAGAAGCTGAGGCCGTTAAAGGGTGGAAAGTGATGGGTGCAACCAAGGAGTTTACGAAATCGGATAAGGGTATCCTGATCGCAACTTATACCTGGACGGCAGCATGGACCCTCGTTTTCATCATCGGAACAATTTACAACCTCACGACTGAAGTTAAAAACGATGCCTGGATGTCGTTCTGGAAAATTTATACCTGGATTTACCTTGTTACATCGATTATCGTAACCATCTGGTTTACCGTTGGCGGGCTCAAGAACCTTAAGGAGATGATTCACGCACTTCGTACGATGGTCAGGGACCATAAGGATTCGGGGTATGTACAGAGGAAAGACACGTAGAGACGCATAATAATGCGTCTGTACCGGTTGCCGGTTCCTGATTTAACAATGACTTAATATTGGTTTAGCATTGAGATAATATGTGCGCCATATGTTTGCATCGTAAAAAAATGCAAGCGATGAAAAAAATATTCTCTACAATACTGATGGCAGCCCTGATGTTGCCGGTTCTCGCTGAAGGCGTTAACAAAGAGACAAGGAGTTCAAAAGTTGCCACGGAGGCCACTGTACTCATGGGAACAGTGGTTGATCAATCCACCGGTGAAGCTTTGCCGGGTGCTCAGGTTAAGATAAATGGCTGCGATCAGTCCGTTTACACAGACCTTGACGGAAACTTTGAAGTCCGCAATATAAAATCAGGAACCTACTCCCTTGAGATTTCGCTCGTATCCTACGAGGAAAACAAGATTAAGGAACTGATCATCGATGCGAACACCAAGAGCGCGCTGAAAGTTGAGCTCAAGCGTTAATTTGTTGATATCTCATAGGTTTAAAAGATAGGCTGGACTCCAGTGCTATCTTTTTTTGTTGGTAAAAGTTTGAAAACATCAAAAGAAGAATGAAAAGAGCATTACTGATCCTCTGCAGCCTGTTTCTCTTTGCCCATGCACATAGTCAGATCAGCTTGGGGGATAACGGTTTGTATTATGACAAAGATCAAAACCCCTATACCGGGCAGTACAAGGAGTTTTACGACAACGGACAGGTTAAGCAGGATATGAACCTGGTCAATGGAAAAATTGACGGAAAGGTCACCTTATGGTTCCGGTCAGGTACCATCAAGGAAACCCGGATGTTTAAAGCTGGCCTGCGCGATGGCATGTGGGTATCCTTCAACGAGCAGGAGAAAAAGACTGGTGAAGCCTCATACAAGGAGGATCAGAAAGAGGGTCCCTGGCGGATCTGGGATGAAAGCGGAGTTCTCAGGTACGAGATGTATTACCGGAAAGGCCAGAAATCAGGCCTCTGGATCATGTATGATGAAAGCGGAAATAAATCCAGTGAGAAAAGGTACTCAGATGACAAGTAGTAAATTATCCTTAATAGGTGCCATAAGGATTTTATGGATACTGATACTCGGACTGGCAATCTCAGCCAGCACTTATGCACAGAATGGCTCGGTAAGCGGGCAGGTGAAAGACGGCAAGACGGGTGAAACACTGCCAGGAGCCAACATTCTGATTGAGGGGACCCTTACCGGCAGCATTACTGATTTTGACGGAAAGTACACACTGGAATCAATCCGCCCCGGCACTTATGACATCAGGATAAGTTTTATTTCCTATGAGCCCGTTCTTTTCAAGGGAGTTGTTGTACAAGCGGGTAAGAACACGCTGCTTGATGCTCAGCTGATGGAAGCTACCACAGCGATCAGCGAAGTCACGGTAGTTGCGGTAAGGCGAAGCGATACGGAGATGTCGGTGATTAATAATATCAGGACCAATCCATTGGTTGCCAATGGTATATCTGCCAGACAGATATCATTATCTCAGGATAAAGATGCCTCTGAAGCCATCCGCAGAGTGCCGGGAATCACCATCATTGACAATCGCTTTGTTGTGGTCCGCGGACTGAATCAACGATACAACAATGTTTGGCTTAACAACACCTCTACCCCAAGCAGTGAGTCAGACAGCAAGGCGTTTTCGTTCGATGTGATTCCTACGGCGATGATTGATAATCTTATCATTTACAAATCAAATTCCCCGGAACTTCCGGCTGATTTTACCGGTGGATTCGTAAGCATAAGGACCCGGAACATGCCGGAAAAAAATCAATACAGCCTAACCATCCAGGGCAGTTACAATCCCCAATCCACCTTCAGCTCCTTTCAATCTTATACGGGAGGAAAACTCGATTGGCTGGGAATCGATGATGGCACCCGATCGTTACCCGGATATTTTCCCGACAACCTTCAAAACAGTTCACTGGCGGACCAGATCGAGCTAAGCAAACGATTAAATAACAACTGGATACCAGCTGTCAGCACTACCCTGCCCGACGGAAAGCTTGGTTTTACCATGTCGCACAGGTTTAAAATCGGAAATACCTCACTGGGTGAGATCACCTCTATTAATTATAGTAGCTCACGAAACATTCTGGCAAGCATAAACCGCAGTTTTTCGGTTTATGATTTTGTCCTCGACCGGTCGGGGATGGACTTTGATTTTACCGACACTACTTATACGCAAAGCATAAATCTCGGAATCCTGAATAATTGGTCATGGTATCTGGGCAAAGGGAATAAGATCGAATTAAGAAACCTGCTGAGCAACCAGGGAGAGTCGGCAACGGTTTTTCGGACCGGCAAGGAATTTTATTCAAACACCGAAATCCGATCGTTCGAATATGCCTACAAAAACAGGCTTACCTATTCGGGACAATTAAGCGGGACTCATTCGCTGGAGCATTCAGAATCGCAGGTTGACTGGGTGCTAGGGTATGCCTATGCCATGAGGGATGAACCGGACATCAGGAGAATCAAGCAGGTGAAGAACGATAACATA
>MEOR01000059.1 GCA_001769295.1 Bacteroidetes bacterium GWF2_49_14
TCAAGAAAAGCTAATATGCCTTCCGGGCTTGTATACAGTAGTGAGACTTTGGTTGGCTTTTCCATTGGTACCAATGGGTATTTTAATACCATGTCGAAATTTTTTATGTATAACCCTGCAACGGACGCATGGTCACAAATGGAAAAATATCCAGGTCCGCGAGCACTGGATCAAATGGGTTTCTCCATCGGTGGTAAAGGATATTTAGGAGGTGGCTTTGGAGATAATAAATACTACAAGGAATTTTGGGAATATGATCCGATAATAAATCAATGGTCACGGAAAGCTGACTTACCAGGTCAAGCCAGATTTAATGCTGTTGGTTTTAGTGTAGGCAATTATGGATATTTTGGATTGGGAGAATATCGTACTGATATACTTTTTGATTTTTGGGAGTATCACCCGTTAACCGATACCTGGATACAAATTGATAGCTGTCGTTATGCTGCATGGTATGCTATTGGAATAGGCATAGGATCCAAAGGCTATATGGGAACAGGTGTGCGGTTTAGTCATGACTCCGGTTGGTGGGAGTATTCCCCAGATGTTTCTTCTGTAAACAATACCGGGCACTCTGAGAAAATCAATATTTTCCCAAATCCATCGTCAGACAAACTTTATTTCGATTCACACAGATTTCAAGGAAAATCATTTTCAATATTTTCGGTCAGCGGACAATTAATGCAA
The DNA here is from genome assembly GCA_001769295.1 of Bacteroidetes bacterium GWF2_49_14. Taxonomy (GTDB): domain Bacteria; phylum Bacteroidota; class Bacteroidia; order Bacteroidales; family UBA12481; genus UBA12481. Next base: position 688 of record MEOR01000059.1, read on the forward strand.
TCTGGGAGTGTAGACTATAATGCCATTTCAGTTGCAGAACTTCCAGTGGGAGTATACTTTTTAAAGTTACTATCAAGGGACCAGCCAATTACCATGAAATTCATAAAAGAATAACTAGGTAATCATGGCTTCAGCGAAAGACTGCTCAGTGTGTACGGTTATGGTATTGATGCTTTTAATCGTCATTCTGCTTGGTTGTTCACCCGAACCGCCTGTTCAACCGGTGGCCCGGGTGAGTGTTTTCCCGGCTGAAGGCGATTCATTGACGGTTTTTCAAATGGATGGGTTTAACATGGAGGATTTCAGGAAACATGGCCTGACATTGCGCTACAGGTGGGACACTGAATCCGATGGGATCTGGGAAACCCCTTTTTCATTTGACCCACGGTATGCCAGGCATTATCCCGGGAATGGTATCTATAAAGTTACCCTGGAGATTGAATCCATTGAAGGCTTGAGGGATACTGCAACTTGTTCTGTGATTGTGCGGGATATTATAAAAGATTCTGTGATAACGGATGAGCGGGATGGGAACCGGTACAAAGTGGCTTACATCTACAATTTCTGGTGGATGTCCGAGGAATTAAGAATCGGGTACCGGTTGGAGCCATCCTCGCTGCCGACAGACAACGACATACCTGAATACTATTCTCAAACGGGTAATGAATCGGGCAATAATAACTACACAGCGTATTATACTTGGAACGAATTAACCTATTATGGCCGGGATTCAATTAACGGCATTTGTCCGCCCGGATGGAGACTGCCCAATATCAACGATTTCCGCTGGCTCATTAATCACAAATGGTTAACCCCCGATAGTAAGCAATACCTTGGTCCCGGTGGTCTCTGGGGAACCGACATAAAAATGACGGGTGCATTTGTATTTACGAGGATTTCATGGACCGGACAAGGTATCTGGACTGAGTGGTGGATAAATCCGGCTTATAAGGATCGGATTTTGCCAGAGTACTTTACGGCGAAAGTTAATTTGGATTACCGGATCAAAATAAACTATACGGGAAATCGCAACGACCTGTCTAACTATTATTGGTGGAAACCGGAATGGGGAGTTATAAACTATGATAAACTAGCCTTACCCGTAAGATGTGTAAAAAAAACATTGTAGTTTATCTTTGTGGTTTATCCATTCTTATTTCGGGCTGTAATAACGAGTTCGATACGATTTCCTACGCGGATCCGGTTCCAGTTGTTTATGGAATTCTAACCCCTCAAGAGTCTGTTCATAGCATTCGCATTACAAGATCTTTTATCGGGGAAAAGAGTTTTGACGAAATGGTGAGGAACCCGGATTCTTTGTATTTCACGGATGCAAAAGTATTTGTTGAATTACGTTCGGGCGATGGATTTTGTCACTCCCGGGGTGAATTTTTTCCCATAGAACAGAGCCCGCGTAATCCCGGGTTATTCCCGGAATCACCCAACTATTTGTATCAGAATTCCACCCTGTTGATTCCCAACAGCTTCTACGAAAACGATATACTCTACCTGGTCTTCAACATGACCATTCCCTCCTTAAATCAATCGGTATTTGCCCGAACCACCGTTCCCTATAAGCCCAAAGTTATTGAGCCTGTTCCGGGTGCTCGTGGAACCTCAATGGATCTTTACGGAGCAAAACCGTTTTACGCTCAATGGTACAGAGACACGCTATTTTATTACGAATTTATCATCGAAGTCAATTATACAAATTTTGACTCTTTAGACTTACCAGATCCCAAGCTTATCAGTTACAGACATCCAATAGGCCATTTCGCTCAATGGCAGATCGACAGTATCGGGCCGATTCATGAATTCCTCCTGACGAAAAATTTGTTTTTTAAAATCATGAAGGCAAAAACTGATAAAAATGAAGTATCGTACAGAAAAATAGGGAAGATCAATTTTATTCTCCAGAATGCAGACAAGCCATGGACAGACTACCTTGATGCACTGGAGTTTCAGTCTGATTATTATACCAATGTCATATCGAACATTGTGAACGGAATGGGGCTATTTATTGCATATAACCGGATCAAATTTGAAGGGTTTACCCTTGATGCCAGGTCAATCGATTCTTTGGCATTAAGCCAAGAGACGAAAAGTCTTAAGTTTGTGAGGTGGTGACGATACCCATTCTATTGTGCCCTATGTGCCTACTGTGGTTAAACAATAGAAAAGACACCCAAAAACCACCCATTCTGATGTTCCAATGACAATCAATTGGTATCAATCTGTTACAAATGCTATCCTGATTTAGTATCTAACTAATACAAATCTTTTAGTAATTTGGAACCAATACACACTTTGTCCATGAAGAAAACTATTATCTCTGTCCTGTTCACCCTCACGGCCCTATTCCTGGGCTTTCTTGTTTCGGGACCGGTGAACGGGTTCCTGGGTATAATGTTTAAGGACAAGCCCGGAGTTGAAGCGGCGGTGCCGGCGCTCAGGTCGGGGGATACGGTTGGGGTGCGGCCGCTGAATCTGCGGCTGGCCGATCTCGGCGGGGTGGGAATTCTCCCCGACACGGCCAACTGGGGAATCGGGTACGAGCACAACGTGCACCGGTTCGAGGATTTGATACTGGCGGAGCCGCCCTACCTGAATCCGGCCGCCTATCAGCGGATCGGATCGGAATTAAACCGGTACCTCAACCGCCTGCAGCAGTTCAGCATCAACGGGATCGTGTTTCCGGCGTTTCTGGAGCTGGTGACTTTTGATGAAAAGAAGGGCTCCGATGCCGTTTACAGCGAGTCCGACGGATACCGGCAGCGGCACCTGGCATTGCATGAGGGATATGGGAAATGGATCAAGGAAATCCGGAATAAAGGAATTGAGGTATACCTGTATACCGATATGGTGGCGCTGACTCCGCCGCTGGAAGATTGGCTAACCAGGCATTACGGAACGCCCGACGGGGAAAAGGATGGCTTTTGGGACATTTATAAAGTGGCGCTGGAAGAGCTTTTCACCCGGATGCCCGAAGTGAGCGGCATCATGCTCAGGATCGGCGAGGCAGGATCGATCTACAACAAGCCCGGATGGGATTATTACAGTCAGCTCGATGTGCGCAGTGAGACCGCGCTGAACCGGATGCTCACGGCTTTCCTCGGGGTGGCGGAGAAATACAACAAACAGATCATTTTCCGGAGCTGGTCGGTGGGTATCGGGGAGATCGGGGATATGCACACCAACCCGGCGACTTACGAGAAGGTCCTGGGAAACATTCACTCTCCAAATCTCATTGTATCAACGAAATACTCTCGCGGCGACTTCTATTCCTGGCTGCCGTTCAATGAAACGCTGCTGCAGGGGAGCCAGCGCCGTATTGCCGAGTTCCAGCTCCGTCGGGAATTCGAGGGATTCAATGCCTTCCCGAACTTTATGGGGCCGCTTTATCAGAAGGCGCTCCTCGATTTTACACGGAAAAATGAACATTTCGATGGGGTATGGCTCTGGACCCAGGAGGGCGGACCGTTGCGTGCCGGCCCGCTGTCCATCTATCCGCTCCATGGGTTTAACCTGATGACCGACCTGAACGTGTATGCCATGGGACAGCTGGTGAACAACCCGAAGGCGGATATCCGGAAAATAACCTCGGATTGGGTAGGGCAAAATTTCGGGACAGACTCCGTGTTGAATGAGACGGTTACCGAAGTGATGCTGAATTCCCATGCAACGGTTCAGAAAGGGTTGTATATCGGGCCGTTTGCGAAATATGATGTTCGGGCCCTCGGTCTGGAGCCCCCGCCGATGCTCTGGATTTTTGAGTGGGATATTGTCGGGGGTTCGCCCTCCGTGTTCAGCAATATCTACCAGGTTTCAAAGGATCATCTCGATGAAGCGATCCGGGAAGGCGAAGAGGCGGTGGCAGAGGCTGGCAACATGCTGGAACGGCTGCGGTCGGTCAGCAGCAGGGCTGCCGGAAATCCGGAGCCCTTCAGCCGGCTCCTCTCCTCGGTGGCCTATGAGCAGAACCTGTTTGCAACGCTTGCAGATTTCCGGAACTATATGCTGAGCTACTACAAATGGCTCGATCAGGGCGGCTCTTCGCAGAAAGATATCTGGCAGGCTGCCCGCAAGGAATATGTAACATCGGAACAGGCACACACACAAGCCTATACCGGCAACCTTGATTTCCCTGCCTATAATTTTCGCGAAGCCAATGTGGCAGCGACAATCGCCGGCCGCACGGATGCGATGGTCTGGCTGGCAAGAATTCTGGGACTGATCTTCCTGGCCGCGTTTATTTTCGGCAATCCCAGGGTACAGCGGGGGCTGCCTGATTTCCGGGGCCGCCGCACCATGGCGATGCTCTGGTTCGGGGTGGTCAACCCCTCGGGCAGCGGCGAAACCAGCTGCGCACGTGCCGACACGGCACCCCTCATCCTCTTCACCTTTGCCTACCTCACGCTCGCCCTGTCGACTTTCACCTCCTTCGCCGCCCCGGTTTTCGTGATTTCCCTGATGGCCTGCTCCGTCCTGTATATCGGCCTGAACGCGCCGGTTAAGGCGAACCTGGAGGTCTGCGACAAAACCTCAAAGGTGATCTCCCTCCTGGCTCCGGCTGTGGCATTTACCGGCCTACTAATGCTCTTCGCCGCCTGGCGCGGACCGATGGCTTTCTGGCATTTCTTCTGGACCTCGGCGCCTTTCCGCGTGGTTTTCTTCATGCTGTTCCTACTGTTCGTGCTCCGGGCCTATTATACATGGGCGGTCACGATGAGACAGGCCCTCCGCCTGGGCAAACTGTACACGGCCGGGATCCTGGTTCTTTTTCAGGGGATCCTGTTTGCAGCCGGCGGCGGACTGGTAGACCTGTTAGGCTTCGAGAAGGTCCTCACCATCTTTAACGACGAACTGCTGATGCTTCCCGGAGGGCTCTCCAGAATCCTGGGAATCACCACACACCTGGAAATACCCGCGGATATCCCCCACTACGTAATGATTATCGGACTGATAATGGGGGCAGCCGGAGGATTGGGGGTGGTTCTGTTATCCCTGTTCACCCCAAGGGAAAAAAGAAATAATACGTCCGGGTTGCGATAAGAAATTCTCACAAAGTCGCAAAGTCGCAGTGGATTTCGTTGTATTTGCGTCATTGCGGCTTTGCGGGAAATTCTTAATTGCCCTTGCGAGAAAAAATCGATTCACCCGCGCTCTTATTCTTCCCGGTACCGAAAGAACCCGGGTGCCTCTGTCCGGGCCGCGTAAAGAAATTCTCGCAAAGCCGCAAAGACGCAATGGTTTTCGTTCTCTTTGCGACTTTGCGGCTTTGCGAGAAATTATTAATTGTCCTTGCGAGAAAAATCGATTCACCTACACCCCTATTCTTCCCATTACCGAAAGAACCCGGGTGCCTCTCCCGCACTCCCGTTGGTCGCGGTAGAGGGGGACGTGGGGGGAGGTGGATTAGTAGGAAATAATACGTAACTTTTCAGAATCATTCAATCCCACCACCATGATCCGAAAATTTGTTTTTATTCTGATAGCCGTGCTCTGCCCGGTTGGTTTATCCGCTCAAACAGGCAAACTCACCGGAAAGATCATTGACAAAAGCACAGGCCAACACATTCCGTACGTCAATGTCCAGCTCGTAAAAAACAACAATCCCGGTCCGGGTGCCGTGGCGGATCTGAATGGCAATTACGAAATCCTGAACATCCCGCAGGGTATCTATTCCATTGAAGCCCTGACTGTTGGCTATCAGCCTGTTCAGATTAAGGATGTGGAAATCAAACGGGGAAAAACTGTGGTAAAGAACCTTGAACTCATTTACAAAACAGAACAAATAACTGAGATTCAGGTCTTTGCATACGAAATACCCAAGATTGATAAAGAACCAACGGTGGTGACCTACCCGATCACTGCTGAAGATGTCGAAAAAATGCCGGGACGGACTGTGATGAAAGTGGCACGGACAGTTGTTTCTCTCAGACAACCTCCGATCAGCATTATCCCGCAGCCAAAATCCCTGGAGCAGTACGGAGGTTTTTTTGAATTAACCGATTCCATGCCGGTGTTCTACAATAAGGAGGAGTTGAAATCCCTTGCGATCTATATGATTGACGGAATCAGGTCACGCACAGGGGTTGTTTCACCCAAGGTTGACGGGCTAAGGCTGCCGGCCGGCATTGAGCTGAAACTCGCCGGAAACCCGGGGAAAGGCAGCAAGACCGCCTCCATCGGATTGGTATTAAGTGACGGGGGCCAGCCGGGCGATCAGAGCTATACGATCTCCGCCACGCCGGCCGGATTCATGATCGTTGCCAAAACCAGCCAGGGCCTGTTTTACGGGGTTCAGACGATGTTTCAGCTGTTTCCCGATGGCGACCATCGCCGGATTTCCACTCTGGAAATCAAGGACGAGCCCCGCTTCGGCTGGCGCGGGCTGCTGCTCGACGTGAGCCGGCATTTCTTTACGATCGATGAGGTTAAGAGGATGATCGACGAGATGGTGATCTACAAGTTCAATCTTCTGCACCTGCATCTCTCGGATGACCAGGGCTGGCGGGTGGAAATCAAAAGTCTGCCGGAGCTGACCGAGACCGGCGCCTGGCGGGTGCCCCGGACCGGCCTCTGGTGGGACCGCGAACCGACGAAAGAAGGAGAAAAGGCCACGTATGGCGGCTTCTATACCCAGGATCAGATCCGCGACCTGGTCGCCTATGCGAAAGAACGGCACGTGGACATCCTGCCGGAGATCGATGTGCCCGGTCACAGCCTGGCGGCCATCGCCACCTATCCCTGGCTCTCATCCACGCAGTTGCCCTATAAGGTAAATCCGGGAAGTAAGTTTTATACAATCGAAGACAACTCCCTCTGTCCGGGCCGCGAAACCACGTTTGAGTTCCTCGAAAAGGTCTTTGCCGAAATGGCTGAGCTGTTTCCGTTTGAATACATCCATATCGGGGGAGATGAATGCTACAAAGGATTCTGGGAGAAATGCCCCGACTGCCAGAAACGCATGAAAGAGAACAACCTGAAGAACCTGGATGAACTGCAGAGCTATTTCATTAAGCGGGTGGAGAAAATCCTTGAGGTCAAAGGCAAAAAGCTGATGGGATGGGACGAGATCCTGGAGGGCGGACTGGCCCCGAATGCCGCCGTCATGAGCTGGCGCGGGATGGAAGGCGGTATCATTGCGGCCAAAGCCGGCCACAAGGTGGTGATGAGTCCCAATCAGTTTGCCTATCTCGACCTCTACCAGGGTGATCCGGCCCTCGAGCCGCCAACCTACAGCATGCTCAGGCTGAAGAAGGTGTATGAGTTTGAGCCCGTTCCCGATGGAATCGATGCTTCGCTCATCCTGGGCGGACAGGGTAACCTGTGGAGCGAGAGCGTACCCACCTTCCGGCATGCCGAATACATGCTCTGGCCGCGCTCATTCGCACTGGCCGAGGTATTATGGTCGACCCGGGAAAGCCGCGACTGGGATTCATTTCTCGATCGCACCGATGAACACCTGGCCAGGCTCGGTCAGGCCGGTATCAATTACGCGGTGAGTTACCGCGATGCCATCATCAAAACATCAAGAGACGAAAATAATAACCTGCTTATCAGCCTCAGCACCGAGGTTGACGGGTTACAGCTGTTTTACACCTTCGACAACACCTATCCCGATAACTACAGCACACTGTACAAACCCGGTGAGAAGCTCAGCATCCCCAAGGATGCCGACACCTTCCGGGTATTGACCTATCGGTATGGAAAACTTTACGGCAGGATCATCACAATTCCGATTGCGGAGCTCACGCAGCGGCGGTAGAAGAAGACTTTCTCGCAAAGTCGCAAAGACGCAAGGGATTTCGTTCTCTTTGCGCCTTTGCGGCTTTGCGAGAAATTTTTATTTGTCCTTGCGAGAAAATAACGATTCACCTGCACCCCTATTTTTCCCAGCGGTATATTGCCGCATCACCCGGATCAACCTCCTGGGTATTCGCGTAGGCTGAAATCAAGACATCCGATCCGTCCTTGAGAATACGTTTGACCTCCGGGCTGCACTCGAGCGTCAGTTTCATCGGGCTGAGGAAATCGCGGTTGACAATTACCAGGTAATTTTTGTCGCCATTTTCCAAGACGGAGACCACCGCTCCCTTTCCCTCGGTTTTTAACATTCTGATGGGATCGGGAAGTTGTGCCAGAAGTTTGGTACCGGCCGGGATCATGTTTCCGGTATGCGTTACCGAAAGAACCCTCGCACCGAGAAAAACCTTTGACAATTTCTTTATCTCCCTGTTCACCTCCCTGATCCGGTCATAAACTTCGGTTCGTTTTCCGTCCGCTGTGATCGGGCCGTTGTGGAAATCCCACTGTGTATCCACCGGAGTCCAATAGGTAAAATATTGGATTCCCTGTGCCCCGTAGGCCAGGTCGCTATATACCTGGAGCCTGATCTGCGGGACCGTTGCAACCGGATAGGGTCCGTGGGCAACAGCCAGGGCAAAAGCCCAGAATGGCTTTTCTGCCTTGCGCGCCGCCTCCGAAATGATCTCGAGATTCTCGTACCAGCCGGGCCGCAGCGAATCGCCGATGACGGGATAATGGTCAAAAGAAATAACCTGGACCGGTACCTCCTCCACAAACAGTTCCACATGCTCCTGATAGGTTTTCGTGCCCAGCTGTTGTTCATTGGCATAATTAGGGAACAGATTCAGGTAGCAGAAATGCTTCTCGTCAACAGCACGAATCCGTCGGGTCCAGGCAGTCAGATCAGCAAAATCGGTTCGGCAGGGTTCATCACGGAGCATCCATGCTGCCACTGCCGGATGATTCCTGAAACGCTTAACAGTTCCTTCCGGATCCGTTTTCAGTTCAGGACAATACGCAATCAGCGTTACTCCGGCCTTTTTCGCGACATCGAGGGCATTAGCCATAGCATCCATATCGGGGAAAAAGCTGAGGCTGGTTGTGATGCCCGCGTCTTTCATTTCCTGATATCTCGCCAACGTGGTCTCACTGGCTGGGATGCTGTGCCAGGCGAGAACAGGGATCCGGGTGCCTGCCTTTTTCGGTTCCCGGGCTTTCGCCAGCCCAAAACCTGTCGTAAGGATAAGCGCAAGGAGAAAAATAGTCTTCTTCATATCAGAATTCTTTGATTTAATGTCAGTTACCACTGATTACCTTCCCGATATAATCTCCGTCCACCGTGGTCGCAGCCGGTAAACGGGGGTGTGATTAGAAGGACCGGATGAGCAAGGCGCTGCTTTTTAAATGCAATATACGGCAGATTCCTCATACCGGGATGCCACGACAATGAAGGTCTCGCCGGCATGCTGTGAAAACAGCTCATGAACCCGCTGCGGGTCATTGTTGTCACGGGAAAGGTGTGAAAGGAACAGGTGACTCAGGGATGGTGACCGGTGCGCGGTAAAGAGTTCCAGGGCCTGGTGGTTGGCCAGGTGACCGTGGTCGCCCCGGATGCGGTTTTTCAGAAACCAGGGATACCTGCCTTCAAGCAGCATCTGCTCGTCATAATTGGCTTCCAGAAAAGCGGCGTTACACTGACTGAAATGCTCAATGAGGTTCTCACAAGGTGACCCGATATCGGTAAAAACCCCGATGGTTTTCCCGTCGCAGCTGACGGTAAAGCTCAGCGGATCGCTGGCATCATGCCGCTTCGGAAACGCCTTCACCAAAAGGTCACCGATCCGGACCGTGGAATGGGCATGCAGCGGCTTCCTGAAGGAGTCATTTATATTCAGCCTACTGCTTCCATACGTGGATTCTGATATGTAAACAGGGACTTGATAACGGCGCGACAGAACTTCCGCACCCGATGTATGATCCGTATGCTCATGGGAAATGAAGATGGCCCTGACATCCGTGACGGGCAGCCGGAGCCGGTCCATCCGCCTTTCCGTTTCCCTGCATGAGATGCCTGCATCTATCAGGACGGCCTCGCGGCTGTTGCCAATATAGTAGCAGTTGCCATTGCTGCCTGAATTCAGGGATGCGAAGTATAGCGCCATGATTTGGGTAAAGAAACTGAAATTATACTGGTTTTATGCCGTACCTTTAGTAATTCATTGATATCTGATTTTGTTTTTCGCATGTTCAATAAGTTCTTTATCCTGATACTCCTCTTACTGCCGGCACTTTCTCCGGACGCGGAATCACAGACCAATATTAATTCGATCTCCCGTCGGGAGGGATTGTCAAACGGGGCAGTGAATACGATCGTTAAGGATGCGGAAGGGTATATCTGGTTTGGCACATGGAACGGCCTCAACCGTTACGATGGCACCGTTATTCAGACCTACCTCCCGGCAAGCAATCCCAGTTCCATCCACAATCACGTAATTCGCGAGCTATATCCCACCAAAGCAGGACCCATCTGGATGTTGACCAACAAGGGGATTGCACGGTACGACAACATACATGACCGGTTTGCCTCCTTTTTTACCCAGGAATCGGAACAGTTAAACTATGAGAATGATATCACCCTCGGGTATTCCGATGGCGCCGGTACGCTGGTTTCCGTGCTCGGACGGGGCATTTTCTCCTATGACAGCACCACCGGACAATTTGAAAAAATAATCCCCGATGAGGTTTCGCTTCCGGCTTCCCTCACCATCAGCCGGATCCACCTGGTTGGCCACCAATCATATTGTATTACCAGCAGCGGTCAGCTTTTGTTGCTCTCAGGCAACCATCTCAGCGAGATTCTTCAATTGCCCGGATCGGGGTCAATAACCTCTTCCGTTTCAGCAACCATCAGTCAGCGACCGTTTATTCTGATCACCCGGCGCAGCGGTCCGGCCCTGATGGTTGATCCCGAAGCCAGGCAGGTTGAGCTACTAACCATTCCGGATGACAATATTACCTCTTTCGCCCTGTCCCTTGAAGAAGGTAAGCTCTGGGCCGGAACCGACAAGGGCCGGCTCTTCAGGTTCAATTTGGCAACCCGGAATTTTGAGCAGTTGGACCGGTTATCGGAATTTATCACAAACAACCCGATCGCCACACGAATCCTGAGCATCCTGGAATCGGAACCGGATATTCTATGGATAGGAACCGACGGCAATGGCGTGTACTCATTGAAGCTTACGGAATTTCCTAACAGGCGTATCGCTTCCGATCTGCTCTCCTATCCGATTGTACGGTGCATACTGGTGACCCGGAAGGGAGATGTCCTGATCGGAACCAAGGGCGGGGGAATAGATATTTTCAACAACCAGGGCGAATTACTCCGGAGAATATCAGACAAAAAAGGATTGAGCAACAATTCCGTCCTCTCCTTTCTGGAGCGGCCGGATGGTTCGATATGGGTGGGAACCGATGGGGAAGGAGTCGATATCCTTTCGCCCGACTATTCGATGATCCGGAATTTCCCCCGGGATTTTAACACGATAGCTCCGGTGCCGTTTGGCTCCGTTTATCGCATCCTTGCCGACAGCGACCAGCGGATTTACCTGGGCACCAGCGGATATGGGGTCATCATGGTTGAGTTCGACAAGAACTTCCATCCCCTGCCCGTACATTGCGAGCAGCTGATTCTTGACCGGAATGCGGATTCGGTTGTCCACCAGAAGCAGATTGTGTATGCGCTTGCCGAAGAAAAGCCGGGGATCATCTGGATTGGAACCCGGGGAATGGGTGTGTACCGGTATAATACAATCAACAAGAGGGTGATCGCACAGTATTCCACCTCCACAATCCCCGGAACGATCCTGAATGATGATATTCTTTCCCTGTTTACGGCAGGTGACCGTTCGATCTGGGTGGGGAGCAGCAACGGCCTTTCCAGCCTTGACGCAGTATCTGCCGACTCTGTGCAGATGGCGGCGCTGGCAAATCAGCCCGACCTCTCTTCCGCCAGCATCCATACGATTCAGATTGACATCACGGGGAACCTCTGGGTGACCACCAACCAGGGGCTTTCCCTCATAAACCAAAAAACGGGAAATGTGAGGGATTACAACACGAACGATGGTCTGATCAATTTTGAATACAGTGACGGCGCTTCCTTTTTCGACAGGCAGACAGGCCGGCTTTATGTAGGTGGCACCATGGGAGTTGATATCATACAAACCGATCAGGTAGAATTTTCCTCCTATTTCCCGCCCATTGCCCTTAACAGGTTTTTCATCCGGAACGTGGCGGTGGAGCCCGGAGCCGACGGCATTTTATCGGGCCGCATCAATCACCAGGAGAGCCTGAACCTGAAATACAATGAGAATTTCATCTCATTTACCGTATCCCCGCTGGTCTTCTGGGGGTTGGAACGGCATCGGATCTCTTACCGGCTGGTTAATTTCGATGAGGAATGGATCATCAAACTGCAGAACCAGCCAATCAGCTTTTCAAACCTGAAACCCGGTAAATACACCCTGCAGATACGTGTGAGTGATGAGAACGGCAACTGGTCGTCAGCAATCAGGCAACTGGAAATCCTGATCGGCGCTCCTCCCTGGCTAACTTCCTGGGCCATATCGGGTTACATCATCCTCTTTTTCGGTATCCAGGTCCTGATCTTCACCACCTACAGAAAGCGGGAAGCCCGGAAAAAAGAGGCGGTGCTCCAGGAATTCCAGAAGAGAAAGGAAGAGGAACTGCAGAGTTACAAAATTGAGTTCTTTACCAATGTAGCGCATGAATTCCGCACGCCGCTGACTCTCATCTCCTCACACATACATGCCTTGCTGGAGGACAAGCGGAATTCAGCTGAAAACCCGAGGCTGCTGAAAGTGTTCAATAACAGCATCAAGCTGCAGAAACTGGTCCTCGAAATCATGCAGTTCCGCAAGCTTGAGAAAGGGAAGGAACCCCTGAACATCCAGGAGACCCGACCGGTTGAGCTGATCAATGAGGTGATATCGGACCTGGAACTGTTTGCCCGCCAAAAGGATATACACTGTGAGGTGATTGCTGCCGATCCTAATCTCAGTTTCCGGACCGATGCGGATAAATTCCAGCGCATTCTGACAAACCTGATCTCGAATGCCATAAAATACAACCGGGAGGGGGGAGCAGTCAGGGTTACCGTTCATTCAGAAAACAAGGACCTTACCGTTGAGATACAGGACAATGGGGTGGGTATAAAACCGGAAGTCCAGCAGAAAGTCTTTGAACCTTTTGGCCTGTCCTCGGCCCGGAAGAAGGGCACTTTTCCGGGATATTATTCCACGGGGCTGGGTCTGGCCGTCACCAAGGGGCTGGTTGAACTGATGAAAGGGACCATCCGCTTTGAAAGCATGCCGGGTGAAGGTACCCGGTTCACCTGTGTTTTCCCGGATGTTCATGAGATCAGTTCCGTAATCCTGTCAGGAGAACCAGCCGATCACCTCAAAGAAACAGGCTTTCCGGATGAAGCCGTCCCTGATCAGGACATGGAAGATTCCTCCATGTCAAACGGAAAACCGGTGATCCTGGTGATTGATGATGACCCAGAGATTCTTGTCCTGCTTAGAGACTTCCTTCAGGAGGATTACAACATCATTTTTGCTGAAAACGGCCGGGATGCCTATCAGAAGGTGATTACGGAGAAGCCCGACCTGATTGTTTCTGATGTGGTAATGCCGGAGATGGATGGCATTGAGCTGTGCAGCAAGGTGCGCGAAAACTTCGACACCAGTCACCTGCCGATCATCCTGCTGGCTGCCAAAGCCGAAATTGAGGACCGTATTGCCGGCCTGAAGGCCGGGGCTGATTCGTACATACCCAAACCTTTCAACCCCGAACATCTGAAAGTACGTATCACCCGGCTTCTTCAGTTACGGGCAAGTATCATGAGCCATTTCGGCAAGAAGAGTTACAATCCCGCCCTGGTTAAAGAAATCCCTGACCCGTTCTTCCAGAGACTCCTCAATTTCATCGACGAGAACATCGATGACGAGACTCTCTCTTCTGAAAAGCTTTGTGACAAACTGGGCATCAGCAAGTCGGCCCTCTACAATAAGACCCGGTCCGTTCTGGGAACCACGCCGCACAGCCTGATTTACCAGCGCCGCTTAAGCAAGGCGGCTATCCTCCTTAATTCAACACTGATGACGGTGAGCGAGGTGATCGACCAGACCGGTTTTGCAAGCAGGACCCACTTCTACGAGCTGTTTAATAAAACGTATGGTTGCTCTCCCTCGGACTACCGTAGCAAGCGGACAGGGTAGACCTCACCCCCGCCTGATCACAAAGCCTGGCAGGAGCTGACTCCCCTTCTCCCGCGACCAACGGGAGCGCGGGAGAAGGGGCCGGGGGATGAGGTGGATCAGATTGCACCCGACCGGACAAGAACGGGAACCGGCGGGACGGCCGTTTTCCTAATCCGTGGTAGGTTTGTTACTCACCTAACCGCCTCCGATGGATCTTGCAAAACGATTCCCCGAGAACCCCCTGCTCCGCCCGGCCGATCTGAAGCCCGGTATCGACGGAATGGAGATTGTCTGCCTCCTGAATCCCGGCGTTTTTCGGTTTGAAGGAAAGATCTGGCTGCTGCTCCGGGTAGCGGAAAGGCCGCGGCAGATCGAAGGGAAGATCAGCTTTCCGGTATACAATTTAAAGGGTGATATTGAAATCCTGAATTTCGATACGGAAGACCCCGACCTGGATGCCTCGGATCCCCGGATTATCAACTACAAGAAAAAAGACTACCTCACCACCCTCTCCTACCTCAGGCTGGTTTGCAGCGAAGATGGCGTGCATTTTACGGAAGCTCCCGGTTATCCTCCGATTTTCGGCAAAGGAAAGCTCGAGGGCTTTGGAATTGAAGATTGCCGGGTAGCCACCCTGGAAGACGGCTATAGCCTTTCTTTTACCGAGGTTTCGGAGTTCGGTGTTGGAGTAGGGCTGATCCGGACCAAAGACTGGAAAAAATTCAGTCGGGAAGGCATGATTTTCCCGCCTCATAATAAGGATTGCGCCATTTTCGATGAGAAGATCAACGGCAAGTATTACGCCCTGCATCGCCCGAGCAGTCCCGAGCTCGGCGGGAACTATATCTGGCTGGCCTCCTCGCCCGACCTGATCCATTGGGGTGGACACCGGTGCATTGCCACCTCCCGTCCCGGCATGTGGGACTCGGCACGCGTAGGCGCCGGGGGAGCTCCCATACGGACGGATAAAGGCTGGCTCGAGATTTATCATGGCGCCAATGCCGACCATCGTTATTGCCTGGGCGCCCTGCTTCTGGATATCCATGATCCCTCAATTGTCCTGGCACGAAGCAGCCAACCGATCATGGAGCCTTCCCAACCCTACGAAAAAACTGGCTTTTTCGGGAACGTGGTGTTTACAAATGGACACTATATAAATGGAGATGAGATCGTTATGTATTACGGGGCAAGTGACGAAGTCATCTGCGGAGCCCGTCTGTCAATTTCCGAAATTCTTTCAACCCTGATATAGGAAGGCCAAATCCCGATGCCCAACAAGCTGACCACCGAATACCGCTTTTTTCTCTCCATGCCCCATAATATGCGGGTATTGCTGATCACGAACATGCTGTACGCCCTGGTATTGCCTGTAGTTGAGATCTTTATGGCCGCCTACATCATGCGCTATTTTGCAGATACCAGTTATGTGGCCATTTTCCAGGTTGCCATGTATACCGGCATCATCATCACCTCCCTCACCAACGGCTTCCTGCTGAAAAGATTCAAGGTTGCGCACCTCTACAGCTTCGGCATCCTGCTGAGCGGCCTGTCGATGGCCGGGATGATGTTTATCAAGGATATCACCCTGGTTGGCCTGATCATTTCAGGAACGCTGATCGGCGCGGCATCCGGATTCTTCTGGACCAACCGGTATCTCATGGCGCTGAACTCGACCAGCGATGAGAACCGCAACTATTTCTTCGGACTCGAATCCTTCTTCTTTACCATTTCAAATATCGGGGTACCCCTTGCGATCGGTGCCCTGCTGGTGTCGATCGACGGTACCCACCTGTTCGGAATCGATTTCAGCATCTACTCAGGCTACCGTATTGTAACCCTGATTGTCTTCGCCATAACCATACTGGCTTGCTTCTCGCTGGCCAGGGGTAAATTTACCAATCCCGTTCAGAAAGATTTTCTCTATTTCCGGTTCAACCGGCTCTGGAACAAACAAATAGTACTTGCAATCCTGAAGGGGCTCGTGCAGGGGTTCCTGGTTACCGCGCCTGCCATGCTTATCATGAAATATGTGGGCAAGGAAGGTTCCCTGAGCCTGATTCAGGCCGTCAGCGGAGGACTGACCGCAATCCTCCTTTATCTACTGGGACGGTTTGCAAAACCGAAACACCGGATTATCATATTTGGTTTTGGCATTACCCTTTTCCTCATCGGTACCATCGTTAACGGCATTGAGCTGTCGATGGCCGGGGTAATGGTTTTTGTTTTATGCAAGGTGTTCTTTCAGCCGTTGCATGACCTGGCGTACTTCCCCATCATGATGAAGGTGATTGACGTGGTTTCGAAAAAGGAAAACCGCAATCAGTATGCTTATATTCTGAATCACGAGTTCGGTCTCTATACCGGACGGGTTATCGGTTTGGGCCTGTTCATCCTTCTGGCGCTCGTGGTTTCGGAAACTTTTGCCCTTCGCTATTCCTTGATTATTGTGGCCGCTATACAGTTACTATCCATTCCGCTCGCAAAGAACATCATGAAAGACTCTTATTCTGTTGAACCATGAAGAAGTCCGGCTACATCGTATCCTTCCTGTTCCTGCTGGTGCTGCTTGGCTCCTGTGCTCCGCAGATCAGTGAACCGGTTATTCAGGCCTCCCTGCCCCGGATTGACCAGATGCCGGCCTTGCCGCAGCCTCTGAAAATCATCGACTGGAAGAAAAAAGCGAGCCTGTTCGACAGCCTGGTGTATGATTTCAACAGTAAGGCATCCTACGGACCGCTGATCTGGCTCGACAGCTCCCGTCGGAACCTCGACCAGGTGACCTTCGGACTCTATACCGTGATAGGCGATGTTCGCCAGGGTCCCGGTAAAAACAACGGCGAATTTCATGAAGCCCTCACCTCGCTCAATTCCTTGGTAAGCGCGGGCCTGCTTGGAATCGACAAGACCAGCCAGAAGGGATTCAATTTCGTGAAAATGGCACAGAACTATTTCAACAGCGACACGAAGTGGAATATCGTGATGAACAACACCAACCCGGATGTGGCAATGGCAGGCGGCGGCTATGGCCGCGACTGGTGGTATGATGTGTACCCCAATGTCCTCTATTACGGGGTTGCGGCGCTGTTCCCCGATGTAAAGAATACGGATTTAATCCGGCGCACGGTGGCCGACCAGTTCTTTAAAGCCGATTCCGTGCTGAACGGCAATTATGATTATTCCTATTTCGATTATGCCCAAATGAAGGGCATGCGAAACCATATTCCCTGGCAGCAGGATGCGGCCGGAGGGCATGCATGGGTTTTGCTGTCTGCCTATCATCAGTTCGGTGATCCGCGTTACCTCAAGGGTGCCAAAAGTGCAACGGAAGCCCTGCTGAAACAGAATGAGAGCCGCTTTTATGAGATCCTGCTCCCCTTTGGTGCCTATACCGCTGCGAGGCTGAATGCCGAGGAGGGAACCCGGTACGATGTGGGCCTGTTGCTCAACCAGATTTTTGATGGCTGTCAGTCGAAGGATGGCCGCTACGGATGGGGAGTTATTGCCGAGAGATGGGGCGACTTCGATGTTTACGGACTGCAGGGAAGCATCACCGACGGCGGCGGATATGCCTTCTTCATGAATTCCGTGGCCATGGCCTGGCCGCTGGTACCCCTGGTAAAATATGAACCTGCATTTGCACGGGCTATCGGCAAATTTATGCTCAACGCGGTAAACGCCGCCCGGCTTTTCTATCCCGATCAGATCGGGGATTCGAACCAGTGGCTTCCAGGAATCAAGAACCTGACCAGCGGAATTATCGGGTATGAAGGTCTCCGGAAAACCGATGACCTCAATAATCCGGCCCTTCTGGGCGTCTCACCGGTTGCCATCGGGGATGGGCCCAAGTGGGTTGCCGGGCAGCCTGCAGAATCCATGTTCAGCCTCTATAGTACCTCCATTGCAGGTGTATTCGGGGCTATTGTCAGCACCACCGGGGTGGAAGGGATCCTCTCATTGAACTGCAATGTCACGGATTTATATGCCGATAATCCCTATCCGGTTTACCTCTACTATAATCCCTATGAGGAAGACAAAACCATTTCCTACACATCGGACTGCAAATCAGACTTTTTTGACCTCGTCTCGAAAACATACCTGGCAAAAGAGAGCCACGGAAAAACAAATCTTACGCTGGCGGCAGGCGAAGCCGCTCTGGTAGTTGTACTACCGGCGGGCACGCACCTGAATGTTGAGGGAACAAAAATCAAAGCCGGAACGGTAACCATAGCCTATAAATAAACAGCTAATTCCCAGAGTATGAAAAGACAGATAGTGCTGGCGCTGATTCTTACCATCACCTTACCGGTGTTTGCCCAGCGCACCCTGGTAGGGACCATAACAGATTCCAAATCCGGCGAAACCCTGATCGGCGTTTCGGTTCAGATCAAAGGCACCAGTTCCGGTACAACCACCGATGTCGAAGGAAAGTATATCCTGATATCGGACCAGCTGACCGACACCTCCGTGCTCATTTTTTCCTATGTGGGGTATACACCGGAGGAACAGACCGCCGGAAACCGGACGGTACTGGATATCCAGCTTGTTTCGAAACCGTTTGCCATCGATGAACTGGTGGTCATCGGGTATGGAACCGTTAAGAAGCGCAATGTGCTGGGCGCCGTTACCAGTGTCAATAACAAGGACCTTACCCGTCTCCCGGTAGCAGATGTTGCACAGGCCTTGCAGGGCAGGGCGGCGGGAGTTCAGGTCACCCAGAATACAGGAGCTCCGGGAGAGGGCGTTTCAGTGCGCATCCGCGGCGCAGGTTCAATCAACTCGAGCAATGATCCGCTCTACATCGTCGACGGCATCCCTACGGTGGATGCACTGAGGATCCTCTCACCCGGGGATATTGAAAACATTACCGTTCTTAAGGACGCCTCTGCGGCAGCCATTTACGGTTCCCGCGCCAACAACGGGGTTGTGCTGATAACCACGAAAAAAGGAACGAAGGGGGCAACACGGGTCACCTACCACGGCCAGACCGGCTTCCAGAAAGCCACCCGGCTTACGAAAATGGTGAATACCGATGATTATGTCACGATCTATAATGAAGCCGCCACCAATGATAATGCTCTTCTGCCGGAAGGCCTGAGAAGAAGCCTGATCAGCGCCGAAGATGCAGCAGGGTTCGCTAATGTGAACTATGTAAAAGAACTTCTTCGCACCGCTCCAATAAATTCACACGAGCTCACCTTTTCCGGTGGAAATGAATCAACCAATTACCTGCTGTCCACATCATTATTTAACCAGAAGGGTATTATAAAGGGTACCGGTTATACCCGGGGAACGGTGAGACTGGCCGTGAATACGGAGGTCAACAGCTGGCTTACAGCAGGGATGAGCATGCTCTCCGGCCTCTCCGGCAATGATATGATCGGAAGTTCCGGCGATGGTTACGGGGGGAACGGCGGCAGCGTGATCCGCTATGCCTTCTTCAGGAATCCGGCCATTCCCATACGGTTTGATGACGGAACTTTTGTTGACCGACCCGCTGAATATTTCGGAAGCCAGATGTTTGACTCATTTCTCGGCGACGGCTATAACCCCATCGGAATGAGTGAGTTAAACGACAACAACCGAAAGGACGACAGTTTTTTGGGTAAAGCATATTTTACGGCCAGCCTGACGGACAAGCTGAAATTCACCACCAATCTGGGGATGGATTACCGGAATTCTTACAGCCGCAGGTTCAGCCCCACCTGGGGCACCCTCAACCGGATCAATGCAAAGAACGGCCTGAGTATCGGCAGTGAGCGTATAGCCAACTGGACCGTCAATAATCTGCTTAATTACGAAACCACATTCGGTAAGTCCCATACTTTCTCGGCCATGATAGGCTTCGAGGCGATCAAAAACAGCGGGAAAGCCCTGTATGCCAGCGACATGGACTTTCCGGTTGAGCAACCGGAGCTGATTTATATCGGAAACGGTCTCGGAATCAAGATGAGCAGCCAGAGCGAATATGCTTCCTCGCTGGCCTCATTCTTCGGCAGGGTCAGTTATGACTTTAAAGGAAAATATTACGTTTCCGGAACTTTGCGGCGTGACGGCTCTTCCAGGTTCACCGGTGCGAACAAATGGGGAACCTTTTACTCCATTTCCGGCGGATGGATCCTGAAGCAGGAAAAATTCCTCCAGGATGTTGACTGGCTGTCGAACCTGAAGCTCCGCGCGGGCTATGGCGCCATCGGGAACCAGGAGATCGGCCTGTATGCCGCCAGCGACCGGATCTCACCCTATTTCGATTATCCTTTCGGGGGCACTCCAAACAGCGGGTATGCACAGACCGCTCTTGGGAATACCGACCTGAAATGGGAGACCAGTTACCAGTACAATGCCGGGGTGGATGCTGAGCTCTGGACCGGCGCTTTTGCCGCTTCCCTTGATATTTTCTACAAAGTGACGGAAGACATGCTGGTGAAGGCGCCAAATCCGCCTTCCACCGGGTATGCCGAAGCCGCATGGATCAACAGCGGATCGGTATTGAATACCGGGATCGAAATGGAAGCTCTCTACCGCCATGTAAAGGGAGACTGGGGCTATACCATCGGCGGGAACTTAACCTTCCTGCATAACGAGGTGCTTAAACTGGATGCGCCTCTTTCGGGGGGTCGGGTTGATTCGGGTATTTATGCCACCCGCACCGAGGTAGGGCAACCGATCGGCTCGTTCTACCTGCTCGAAATGGAAGGCATATTCCAGAATCAGACCGATATTTTGCTCTCGGCCTTCCAGGGTAATAATATCCAGCCGGGTGATGTGAAATTCAAGGATCAGAACCTCGACGGCCGCATCGACAATGAAGACCGCGTATTCCTCGGAAGCGCCATTCCGAAGCTGCTTGGCGGGGTCAACATGACCGCCAACTATAAGAATTTCGACATGAGCCTCTTCTTCCAGGGCGCCTGGGGCAACAAGATCTATGTGCAGGTGAACCAGGACATTGAAGGTTTTTATCGTGGGTTTACCGTGACGCAGCGCTATTTCGACGAGCGCTGGACCGGTGACGGCACCTCGGATACCCAGCCCAGGGCATCCTGGACCTCCAAGTCAAATAACGCCCGGCCCTCCTCACGTTTTCTTGAAGATGGATCCTACCTGAGGCTGAAGAACCTGCAGATCGGCTACACACTGCCAGCCAAAGCACTCAAAAATATCGGGCTTAAACAGGTCAGGCTCTATGCATCCGGCAGCAACCTGTTGACCCTTACGCGCTATCCGGGACTTGATCCGGAGATGACGGTCAGCGATAACTCTAAAGGGGAAGGGGACCGTGCCGCCGGTATCGACTGGGGAACCTATCCCTCTGCCATGACTCTCATGTTTGGAATTGACATCACTTTTTAAAACATCTGGACATGAAAAACAACATACATACAATCAAGAACATTCTGCTTCTGGCGTTAACACTGACGATTCTGAATTCCTGTGATGACTTCCTCACGGAGGATCTCAAAGGGACATTTTCCTCAAGCACCTTTTATCAGAATGACAAGCAGGCGATTCAGGCTCTTAACGGGGCTTACCAGGCCCTGGCTTTCGGAAATCCCAACAACGCCATCTGGGTTTTCGGAGATGTTGCTTCGGATGATGCGGTTAAAGGCGGTAATCCGGGTGACCAGTCGGAAATCACCTATATCGATGAGTTCATGGCCGACGCCAACAACGGCTTTGTTGGAAATTACTGGAGCTTTCTGTATGAGGCCGTTGCCCGCGCCAACAATGTGATAGCCAATGTTCCTGCCGTACCCATGGATGAAGGCCCGAAAAACCGGATCATCGGTGAAGCCCGGTTCATACGTGCCTACAGTTACTTCCATCTGGTCAATGTTTACGGGAAAGTCCCGCTGAAACTGCTTCCACAGCTTTCATTTGAGACCATTCACGTGGGGCTCAGCGAGGTATCCGACATATACCTGCAGATCGAAAAAGATCTCACCGAAGCGGCCGCAGTTCTTCCGCCATCCTATTCACCAGCCGATGCCGGCCGGGTGACCCGTGGTGCCGCCCTGGCGATGCTCGGGAAAGTCAATCTGTACCAACAGAAATGGTCGGCTGCAATCGATTATTTCCACCAGGTAGAAGTCCTGGGAATTTACGGTTTATTACCCCGATATGCCGATCTGTTCACCCTGGCCAATGAAAACGGCCGGGAGTCCCTGTTTGAAATCCAGCAGCTTGCCGACCAGAATCCATCCACGGGAAGTGCGTTGAATCAGTGGTTCGCACCGGCGCATGAGGGAGGATACTACTTTAATGCTCCCACACAAGGTTTGGTTGATGCTTTTGAGAAAAACACGGCAGGTGACGTTGATCCGCGCCTGGATGCATCCATAGGCCGTGAAGGCCAGCCCTGGCTGAACGGGGATCTTTTCAACGCCGGCTGGTCACCCACCGGATACCTGACCAAAAAGCATCAGCAGCCGCTTTCGGAAGTTTCATCCTCGCTCAAGGGCGATGGCGGACTCAACTATATCTATTTGCGCTTTGCTGATCTTCTTCTGATGAAAGCCGAAGCTTTCAACGAAATGAGCAGCCCTGATTCAGCAAAGGCTAATCTGAACCGGGTACGCCAGAGGGCCCGGGCTGGTTTTCCCGGAACTCCGCCTGCCGATCTGCTTGCCGATATCATGGTATCGGATCAGAATTTACTCCGATCGGCTATTCAGCACGAACGTAGGGTTGAGCTGGCCCAGGAGTTTCACCGCTATTTCGACCTCATGCGGTGGGGGAAAACAATCGCCGAGGCTGCCCTTGGGGCAGAATTCAACTATGATACCCGGCGCTACTTCCCGATTCCGCAGGCAGAGCTCGATTCCAACCAGGGAATTAAACAATGATATCACGAATGAGAATACTTAAATCAAT
This sequence comes from Bacteroidetes bacterium GWF2_49_14, assembly GCA_001769295.1. Classification (GTDB taxonomy): domain Bacteria; phylum Bacteroidota; class Bacteroidia; order Bacteroidales; family UBA12481; genus UBA12481. Next base: position 23,652 of record MEOR01000059.1, read on the forward strand.
ATCTATCACTTAAAAATTAGTAAAATGAAAAATCTCTTTAGAATTCGCACATTGATGATTATGGTGTTAGTCACCACGGTCATTACCATGGGGTCATGTAAAAAAGACCCGGTAATTATTGACGGGGACCATACCGCCCTGAATGCAACTATTGCAGAAGCAGACGCCCTGGCTAATGCTGCCACCACCTCGCTCTATCCGCAAACGGCTATTGATAACTTCAAGGCTACCCTGGCTGCTGTAAAAACCAGCAATGCCACTGAGATCACTCAGGTAGAGATCAATAACCTCCGCACCCAGCTCATCGAAGCCATGAATACCTTTATGTCCCAGGCTTACGGGTTCATTGATGAAGCCCTCTATCTGAATGCCGGCTGGCATTTTGATGAAGGGTCCGGCACAACCGCCACCGCCTATTCAGCCGTTAAGCACATTGCAACCTTTTACAAGGGTAATACGGTTATCATGGGCGCAGGCGCCATGTCACCCAGCTGGGTTGATGGCATCAAGGGCGGAAAAGCTGTTTACCTGAATATGGGAGCTCACCTTGAAGTTCCTTATACCGCCAGCTTCCTTCCTACCAATCTGACCATTGCAGTCTGGATCAAGCCGACGGAATTGTACGAGAACAACTATATCGTTTCCCAGAACTATTGGAACGGCTATAAACTGCAGACCCAGGGTGGCGGAAAGCCATTCTTTACCTACAAGAAAGTTGATGGCGGCATTGTCGATGCCGACAATGAAACCGACAATTCCATTAAGGCAAATCAGTGGAATCACGTGGTGATTACCGTTGACGGAACCAGCAAGGAACTTAAATTCTATGTAAACGGTACCCTCACCAAAACCTGGACCGAATCCAGCAAAGGTATTGGTCCGCTCACACAGGTTCTTGCCAATCCGAGCCCTCAGCCGTTTATCATTGGCTGTGTTGCCACCGATGCTGAACTTGCAGCCAACTTCATGGAGTGGACCACGGCCGACAATTTCGGATACTTCAAGGGTGCCATTGACGAGCTGAAGATCTACAACATCGCACTGGTTGAAGGCCAGATCATGAAACTTTACAATGACGAAAAATAATTGTTGATAGTTAGGTTTGGTTTAGGTTAGTTTTGTTAATGGGTTAGGCTCAATGGTACCTGGTAATCCTTATCAGGGAGTTGGGCCTTTCTCTTTTTTCCCTTGAAAAAATGAGGTGGGGGGCTGAGACAAAACCCCCGGCCTGAAGGCCGGGGTTACTGATGAATAACCTTCTACCTTGCTGCTTAGAGTTATTGAATAACGCAAGTTACTGTTATTGAACATTTTAAGAATTTGCAGAATGGCCAGGGAAATAACTTCGACAGACATCAGTAACCCCGGGCTTCAGCCCGGGGACTTCTGCCGCATGGCACTTCAGCCCGGGGATTTCTACCACACGGCACTTCAGCCCGGGGACTTCTGCCCCGACCCCCTTATACCCCATACCTCCTCCCCCAGCCCCCTTATACCCCGTACCCTAAACCTCATACCCCGTACCCTTTACCTGATTCTCTTTTTTTTCTGCAGCCTCCTGGTTTACCCCCAGCAGGGGCAGCTGGCAGTATCACGGATCGATCAAATGCCCGATTTGCCAATGCCCTTAGTGATCCGTGACTGGAAAGCGGTTGCCCGTAACTATGATAACCTGGTTTTCAACCGGAACCTCACCGGACAATACCTCCCTTTGTCGCGTGTGGGGCCGAAAGGTCAGTTTAATTATGCCGACAATACCCCCTTGTTTCTCGATTCCTACGTCGGAGCGGATGACCACCTCAATCAGGCAGAAGCCATAAATATCCTGCCGGCCATTGTGGGCGCCACTCTCGCGGGCATGGATAAAAGCAACCAGAACGGAATGGACTGGGTTACTATGTCTAGAGATTTTTTCAATCTGAAGAATGGCCAGAATGTCTATCTGAACGGCTATTCCGCTACTTCCGGCAGCGATTGGTGGTACGATGTTATGCCAAATGTATACTTCTATCAGCTGCGCTCCCTTTATCCCGATGCTGCGCCTGAGTTTGATGTACAGTTCACGGCCATTGCCGACCGGTGGAACGGGTGCATAACCAAACTCGGCGGCTCGACGGCACCCTGGACATTGCCTGACATGAATTACCGGGCTTTCAGCCTTTCAACCGGATTACCGCTGGCCACCGGGGTTCCGGAACCAGAATCCGCCGGGAGTATCGCATGGCTGCTCTATAATGCCTACCTCCAAACCGGGAATAAAGACTATTTCCAGGGGGCCCAGCTGGCCCTGGAATTCCTGGCCGGACGTCAGACTAATCCTTCCTATGAGCTTCAGTTGCCTTACGGAACACTGGCCGCAGCCCGGATGAATGCGATTGAGGGAACGGATTACCCCCTGCACAAACTGCTTGACTGGTGCTTTAACCGTGGCGCTCTGAGGGGATGGGGATCAGTCGTCGGAACCTGGGGAGGATATGACGTGTCCGGCCTGATCGGCGAAGCCAATGATGGCGGTAACGATTATGCTTTTATAATGAACGGTTTCCAGCAGGCGGCAGCGCTGGCCCCGATTCCAAAGTACGACAAGCGCTATGCCCGCGCCATTGCCAAATGGATACTCAACGTAACCAATGCAAGCCGCTTGTTTTACACGAATTCCCTGCCACCCGCAAACCAGGATTCCTATGAGTGGGCTTCCCTGTACGATCCCGATGCGTGCATCCCCCACGAGTCCATGAAGGAAATAAGCGGGGGCAAGGCTCCGTACGCCACCGGCGATGCGATCGGCGGAGGCTGGGCCGCAACAAACCTATCCCTTTACAGCGGGTCAAGCGTTGGATATCTTGCCGGAGTCGTTACCATGACGCAGGTTCCGGAAATTCTTCGGATCGATCTCAACACTACTGATTTTTACGGAGATAATTCCCTGGCATCCTGTCTATATTTCAATCCGTTACAGGATAGCCGGCAGATATGGGTTCCGCTGCCGCCCGGCATTTCCGGCGTCTATGAGGCCATCACCGAAACCATACTCCTCACCACTGCTTCGGATTCTTTTCTGCTTGAAATCCCGGCTTCGGAAGTCAGGCTTGTCCGGCTCTATCCGTCAGGCAAGGAACCTGCTGCCCGCGACGGAAGGCTGTATGCCGGAAGCGATATTCTCGACTATCATTATGGATACGATTATTCGGTTACGCTTACGGTAAAAGCTCTCTCGGCCGATCACAACCCGATCGCCATCAATTCATCATTCAAGGCATACTGCGAACCCGGAAATGTGAAACCGGGGGATCAGGTTCAGTTTGACTGGTACCTGGATGATCTCCTGCTTGAAGGCCGGAACCAATCGCAGGTGCAGCTTGTGGCACCCGCAACTCCGTCACAATATGTTCTCAGGTGCAGGGTCAGCGCCAACGGACAGACCGCTGAAGACACCCTCCATCTCTCGGTTGTTGAACACCTGCCCATTCCGCCCGTCGTACAAGGTATACAGTCCGGCGCCAGATTCACCCCAGCCGGCGGATTCGAAACTTTTACCGCCCTGGTATTTCCTGCTGAAGGCGAGATTCTTGACTTTGCCTGGAGTACTACGGCAGGTTCACTGTATCAGCGGACCGGGAATTCCGTAACCTGGCAGGCACCGGTATCTCCGGTTGCGGCCACCGTCAGCCTAACGGTCACCAATCAGGATAATCTTTTCACCACGGTATCCACCGGGGTGCTTGTAAAAGATACCAGCCTTCCCTTTCAGTCTCCCCTGATATGGTACCCTCTTGATTCCGACGAACGAAATGCTGCGGCAGACCGGTTTCATGCCACAGCCTCCGGAGTGGGACCTGCGGAAGACGCCCGCGGACTCCCCTCCAGGGCCCGGAGGTTCGCTACCGGACAAGACATCATCTATACGGTAAACACGGGTGAACTGAACTTCACGAATGCGGTCAGCCTGAGTTGCTGGGTCCGGTGCGAGCAGTTTGGCTCCGAACGGTTTATCCTCTCCCACGGCTCCTGGCAGCAACGGTATAAATTGTCCGTTACTCCGGAAGGTTTCCTTCGGTGGACCATTAAAACCGGCCAGGGAACTGCCGATCTCGACGGATCAGCACCTATCGGTTTAAACCGGTATTACCATGTTTGCGCAATATATACCGGCTATTCCATGGAACTCTATCTCGATGGGGAGCTGGATACTTTCAGGTTCTTTTCAGGGGCCATTCTCCCCTCCGACAGGCCCTTTACCATAGGCCGGATGGACGATGTTGAAACCCAGTACGCCTGGCGGGGAAGCCTGGATGAAGTCAAATTGTGGGATGTTGAAATCCCGGTAAAACAGGTTGACCTGTTAAAAGCCCAATGGGCTTCACCGGAGCCGGACAGCCTGGGTGATCCGGTTGCTCGAGTCTATCCCAACCCCGCTGCCCCGGGCGAAATAACCATTGAATTTACCGGAATTACAGCTGTTGAAAGCATCGCCGTTTATACATCCGGAGGAAGAAATTTATCT
>MEOR01000060.1:0-17533 GCA_001769295.1 Bacteroidetes bacterium GWF2_49_14
ATCCGTCATCGGTCGTCCGTCATCAATCCAAAATCCCATGCGTTACTTCCTCATTGCCGGAGAAAAATCGGGAGACCAGCATGCCGCAGGCCTGATGATCCGCATCCGGGAGCAGGATGCACAGGCAGATTTCCGGTTTATCGGTGGTGATGCAATGTCGGAGGCCTCTGGAAATGAACCGCTTTTGCACATAGATAGGCTCGGTTTCATGGGGTTCACCCAGCTTCTCGGACAGGCTGGCAGGATTTTGAAGCTATTTAAGGTTTGCCATCAGGGCATCCTGGAGTTTAAGCCCGATCTGATCATCCCGGTGGACTTTGGGGGATTCAACCTTCGGCTGATCCGGTGGGCCGGCATCAGGGGGTTCAGATCGGTATACTATATCACCCCAAAGATCTGGGCCTGGATGCCATCGCGGGGTAAGAAAATCGCGCGATATTGCGAAAAGGCACTCTGCATACTGCCCTTTGAGCCTGATTTTCTTAGCCGATACGGGGCGGATTCTCATTATACGGGCAACCCCGTGGTCGAATATACGGAGCCTGTTGTCAAACAGGATCCTGGACAGGTGAGAAAGCGCCTCGGTCTTCCGCAAAAGGAGATTATTGCGCTTCTGCCAGGCAGCCGCAACCAGGAGATACGAATGCTGTTACCCATCATGGCCGGTGTGATCCCACATTTTCCGGCCTTTCAGTTTGTCATTGCAGCCTGTGATCCTTTCCCTGATTCCTATTATCAGAATTTACTTCCAGGAATGCCAGCCACGCTTGTGAGAGGGAAAACACTTGAGCTCCTCCGGGCTTCAAGAAGTGCCCTGGTAACTTCAGGAACAGCAACCCTTGAAGCAGCATTAACAGGCACACCACAGGTTGTCTGTTACCGGACATCCGGAATCTCCTACCTGGTTGCACGGCTTCTGATCCGGGTAAAGCATATTTCCCTGGTCAACCTTGTCCTTGGAAGAACCTGCGTGGATGAATTGATTCAAGGCAGGCTCAAGGTTTCAACCCTCCAAATGAGCCTGGAGCGTATAACTGCAGAGGGGCCCCGGCGGCAGGAAATCCTTGAAGGCTACCGGGAAATGAAAATACGCCTGACCGACAGGAAGAGTGCTGAAGAGGCTGCCCGGATTATCGTGGCTGCTGCCATCAGAACCTAAGCCTTACGGTTTTTTTTCTACATTTGTAGCTCTCAAAATCTGCTCACGTATGCTAACCTTATTTATACGGGAAATAAACAGTTTCTTCAGCTCGGTTACCGGGTATGTGGTAATTGTCGTTTACCTGGTTCTGACCGGCCTCTTCCTCTGGGTTTTCCCGGGCGAATTCAACGTTCTGGATTCAGGATATGCCAGCCTCGACCCCATGTTTATAATTGCGCCCTGGGTTTTTCTGTTTCTGGTTCCTGCCGTAACGATGCGGCTTTTTTCTGATGAGAAGCGTACAGGGACACTTGAACTGCTGCTTAGCCGGCCCATGAGCGACCTTAAGATTATTTTGGCCAAATACTTCGCTGGGGTGGTTCTGGTGCTGCTGGCGATACTGCCAACACTGGTTTATTACATTTCAGTGAGCACGCTCGGAAATCCTCCCGGAAACCTTGACACCGGAGGATTCTGGGGATCCTTTCTGGGGCTGATTCTATTGGCTGCCATTTATGTATCCATCGGACTCTTTACATCGTCGCTTACAGAAAACCAGATCGTATCCTTCATTCTCGGTGTGGTGGGTTGCTTCCTCTTTTTTCTTGGATTTGATTACCTGTCGAAATTGGGTTTCTCAGGCTCGCTGGAAAACATTCTGGCCGGATTGGGCATCTCTTTTCATTACAATTCACTGGCCCGCGGAGTGATCGATACGCGAGACGTTATTTACTTCCTCTCGGCCATCGGAGTTTTTATACTTTTTACCAAGATTGTTTTAGAAAGCCGTAAATGGTAGGAGGAAATGATGGACAAAAGAAAAGTTAAACGGCAGAATTTACTTGAGCTGGGGCTCCTGCTCCTGGTTGTCGTTCTCCTGAATATCGCCGGATCTTTTATTTATTACCGGATCGACCTGACACAGGAAAAAAGGTACAGCATATCCGAAGGAACACGCAGCTATTTGGCTGGCCTCAAGGATGTAGTCTATATCAAGGTTTATCTTGACGGTAACAGCATGCCCGCCAGTTTCATGAGACTGAGCAAAGCGACACGGGAACTTCTCAATGAATTCAAGGTCTATGGCAAATCAAACATTGAGTTTGAATTCATCAATCCGTCTGAAAGTCCCGATGAAAAGACCCGCCGTGAGATATACAATGAACTGGCCAAGGATGGCCTGCGTTACTATAACGTGCAATCCCAGCTTGCCAACGGAACATCCGTGCAACAGGTAGTGTTTCCCGCTGCTTTGCTCTCCTACCGGCAGCATGGTCAGGAATATGAGCGGGTGGTCAATTTCTTTTCAGGAACCATCAGCAATACATTTGGCGATGAATCCATCAATAGGGCGATAGAAACTCTTGAATATGAGTTTATTACAGGAATTCGCACCGTCTCCCGCGATAATACCCCAACCATCGGTTTTGTGGAAGGTCATGGTGAACTGACCCAGTATGAGTCGGCGCGGTTTTCAAGGGCATTAGCGGATTTTTACCTGGTGGAAAGGGTTGAAATTGCCGGGCAGATAAGTGCTTTGGACAAGTTCGGGGCAATTGTGATCGCCGACCCAAAGGAAAAGTTTTCGGAACAGGATAAATTTATCATTGATCAGTATATTCTTCGTGGTGGTAAGGTTCTCTGGATGGTTGATGCCATTAAGGTAGACATGAACCAGATTGCCACGCAAAAAGAGACTATGGGCATTGTCAACAGCGTGATCAACATCGGGGATATGCTGTATACTTACGGTGCACGCATTAATTCAAGCGTGGTGCAGGATATTGAATGCTCGCTTCTTCCTGTTGATGCGAGGGAGGAGGGCGCCGACCAGCCTAAATGGCAGCTGGCTCCATTTGTTTACTTTCCCCTGATCTCCGGCCAACCGAATAGTATCATATCGAGAAACATCAATCCGGTGAAATTTGAATTTGTAAGTCCCATCGATACCGTTGGCGAAGATTCTGAGTTGAGAAAGACCATCCTTCTCAGTACTTCGGGAAACTCAAGGGTCGTAAGAACCCCGGTCAGGGTAAGTACCGATATTTTTGCTGAAAGGATAGACGCATCAAAGTTTCCTATGAGTAATCTTCCTGTGGCAGTGCTGCTTGAGGGTAACTTCAAAAGCCATTTCCTGCACCGCCTCATGCCCGATTTTGTCAGCAACGGGGTTTTCAAGGTTTTTGAGAAAAGTGAGAAACCAAGCAAAATGATTGTTATTGCCGACGGTGAAGTAGGCCGGAATTTTGTGGAGCTTCGTGATGGGCAGTACTTTACTTCACCCCTTGGCTATGACCTTTCCACAAAAACCACCTTTGGAAATAAGGATTTTTTGCTGAACTGTATCAACTATCTTCTGGATGATGAGGGAGTTATGTCTCTTCGTTCGCGTGAGGTCAGAGTTCGTCCTTTGGACATGGTCAGGATCAATCAGCAAAAGACGCTTTGGAAAATGGTTAATCTGATTATACCGGTTGCCGTGATACTGCTGGCCGGTTTGATTTATCTGTTTATCAGGAAAAGAAAATATACCAGGTAGAATGAAGAAAAACACTATAATTCTGATGATTATCCTGATATTGGGTATCATCGTAATCGTTTTTGCCACGCACACTTCCAGCAGCAGTGTTAAAAAGGAGCTTCGCGACTTTGCGGTTGAAGACACTGCATCCATAACCAAGATTTTTATGGTCAGAAAAGACCTGGCCGAGGTAACCCTTACACGGTCCGGAAACCGGTGGCTGGTTAATGACAAGTATCTGGTGAGGCAGGATGCCATTGACAATCTCCTTAAAACACTATACCGCGTGAGGATCAAATCGCCGGTTTCAAAATCCATGATGGATAACGCAGTTAAAATGCTGGCCACCCGGAACACAAAAGTCGAGGTGTACGAGGGTAAAAGGCTGATAAAAACGATTTACGTGGGCGGGCCGACTCAGGACCAGATGGGAACTTTTATGATGATTGAAGGCTCATCCGTACCCTTTATCATTCATATTCCCGGTTTTATCGGCTACCTTTCGTCACGCTTTTTTACTGATGAAAGAAGCTGGAGGTCAACCGAGATCTGCCGGTACAATTTTAACGACATAGCCGCCGTCTCTGTGGAGAACCCGGCAAATCCGGAAGAATCCTTCCGGATTGAAAATCTTGGAAACAGCAGGTTCGAAATACGCTCCCTCTCCGGGCGGCAGAATCCGGCCCCGCTGGATACCATTGGGTCCAAGTTTTATCTTAGTCAGTTTGAGCGACTCAATTTTGAATTCTTTGCAGACAGTATCCCGGAGCCCGACCTTACTTTCGTTAAGACTGTAAAACCTTTCCGAACGGTAACACTTGAGGACAGGAACGGGCTGACCCGAACCATCAAGGCATGGCCCCGGTCAGGCATGGGCAAGGAAGATGTGGAAGGAAACCTGCTTCAAACGGATGATGAACGCATGTGGGGGCTGATCGATGATAAGGATTGGGTCGTAATCCAGTACTATGTATTTAATCCCATTTTCCTGCGGTTTGATGATTTTTTTGTTGAGGGACGCTGGGAATAAGAAAAATCAGGCAGTTTTTGTTAATTTTAGAAGTTTATCTAAAGACTCTGACCGAATTAAACCAACACATATGAAGTTCATAATTTCGAGCACCGACCTGCTATCCCACCTTCAGGCAATCAGCCGGGTGATCAGTTCAAAGAATACGCTTCCGATTCTGGATAATTTTCTTTTCCAGATGAGCGGAAACGAGTTGGTAGTTACAGCTTCTGATCTGGAAACCACGATGATAACAACAATTCATCTGGATAATGCCGATGGTGATGGTTCCATCGCCATACCGGCCAGAATTATTGTTGATACACTGAAGGAGTTTCCTGAGCAGCCCCTGACCTTTGATATCAACCTGGATTCATTGGGCATTGACATTATCTCAGAGAACGGAAAATTCAGTATTGTTGGTAAACCCGGAATAGATTTTCCGGTTATCCCCGCCCTCAAGGAGGACCGTCTCACGGATGTTTCTTTTGCTGCAGAATCCCTGAGCAAAGGAATCAGCCGGACCCTTTTTGCCACAGCCGATGACGAGCTGAGGCCTGTAATGAATGGAATTCTTGTAGAGCTTCGCAGCGACATGGCAACATTTGTGTCTTCAGATGCGCATAAACTCGTGAGATATAAAAGGAAAGACATCCGCTCTGCAAAGGATGCTTCCTTCATTCTTCCAAAAAAACCGGCGAACCTCCTGAAAAATATCCTGCCGCGTGAAGAGAACGAAGTCACTCTGGCTTTCGACGAAAAGAATGCCGTATTCACCCTTTCTGAATATAAGCTTATCTGCCGCCTTGTTGAGGGTAACTACCCGGCATACGAATCGGTTATCCCAAAAAACAACCCGAACAAGCTTTATATTGACCGGATAGAGTTCTTAAATACCCTTCGCAGGGTTTCGGTCTATTCTAATCAGGCCAGCAACCTGATTAAACTCCAGCTGAGATCCAATCAGATGGTCATATCCGCACAGGATATAGACTATTCAATCTCAGCTGTCGAAAAGATTAATTGCCAGTACGGCGGGGACAGCATGGAAATCGGTTTCAAATCTGTTTTTCTCATCGATATTCTCAACAATATCGTTTCCGAGGAGGTAGTTGTTGAATTAGCCGATCCTACCCGAGCCGGAATTGTTCTTCCCAAGGAGGAGGAATCAGAGGACGAAAACCTGCTGATGCTCCTGATGCCCATGATGATCAATGCCTGAAATAAACCCCGCTCCGGCGGGGTTCTTTTTTCCTCCGATGAAACGCTTTAAACTTTCCGATCCCGGACAAACAACTTTTAACTTCATGAATATTGTATTAACGCGCCCGATTGTTTTCCTTGATATTGAATCAACGGGACTCAATATCGCAACCGACAGAATTGTTGAGCTTGCGCTCCTGAAAGTTGATGTCGCAGGGGATAAGGTAACCAAAACATACCGGGTAAACCCGGGCATGCCGATCCCTCCTGAAACTACCAGAATCCATGGAATCTCGGATGCGGATGTGAAAGATTCACCCACTTTTTCGATGATCGCAGGCGAAGTGGCCTCACTGATCCGTGGCTGCGACCTCGGCGGATATAATTCCGATAAGTTCGATATTCCCATGCTGGCCGAAGAGTTTGCCAGGGTGGATTACGACATCGATCTGAAAGAGAATAAGTTCGTCGATGTACAGGCTATTTTTTTCATGAAGGAACCCCGCAATTTGTCGGCTGCCTATAAATTTTACTGCAGCAAGGATCTGGTCGATGCCCATTCGGCAACCGCCGACGTGGAGGCTACCTGGGAAATTCTGCAAGCCCAGCTGGCCCGGTATACTGACCTGAGTCCAACGGTTGAATCACTCTCATCGCTGGGTCAGGCAAACCGGTTTGTCGACTTTGCCGGACGCATTATTTGCGACGAAAAAGGTGATGAATTATTCAATTTTGGCCGGTATAAAGGTCAGAAGGTAGTCGATGTGTTCCTGCGTGATAAGGGGTATTACAATTGGATGATGGATGGCGATTTTCCCGCCTATACAAAACGTGTCATCAGTCGTATATATTTGAAATTAAGAGGATTATAGTTATGAAAATCATTGCAGTCGGCCGAAACTACCTGGAACATGCCCGGGAACTGAATAATCCCGTTCCATCAGAACCGGTTGTTTTCCTCAAACCTGAAACCGCCGTCATCAAGGGTAATAAGCCCTTCTTTTATCCTGATTTCTCCCAGGAAATACATCATGAGGTTGAGATAGTTCTTAAGATCAGTAAAGTCGGTAAGAATATCGGAGAAAAATTTGCTGCCCGGTATTATGAGGAGCTAACGGCAGGCATTGATTTTACGGCCCGCGACCTGCAGCAGAAGGCAAAAGAGAAAGGCTTGCCGTGGGAGAAATCAAAGGCATTTGACGGTTCCGCCCCAGTGGGTACTTTTATCAGCAAATCGGCCATCAGGGATCTCTCTTCATTTGAATTCAGCCTCGATATCAATGGATCCCGGGTGCAGACCGGTCGGACTTCTGATATGATTTTCTCGTTCGATTACATAATCTCGTATGTGAGCCGGTTCTTTACCCTGCAGATGGGTGACCTTATCTATACCGGCACTCCGGCAGGGGTGGGACCCGTTCATCCGGGCGACCGGCTGACTGCAGCCATTGAGGGCCGTATTTTGCTGGATTTCGAGGTCAAATAGGCTGAGTTTCCGTAAGGTCGAGGGTTTGGATAATCCTCTTGCAAAGGTCGCTTAATTCCTTTTCTGATATTGTTAATGGGGGTGCTACCCTGATAGCATTATGGCAAAACAGGAAATAGTCAAACAAAAGACCCTGGCGGAGGCTTAGTTTAAAAAACCGGTCCACTCTTTCCCCCGAATCCAAAACCACAGCCAGCATCAGTCCTTTTCCACGAATCTCAAGAATGGACGGATGCTGCAGGTTTTTTCTGATGAACACCTCATGCTGGCTTGATTCTTTGGCGAGCTGCCTGCGATTGATAATATTGAATGATGCCAGTCCGGCCGCACAGGAAACCGGATGGCCACCGAAAGTGGTAAGATGACCCAATACAGGATCACGGGTAAATGCCGACATGATTTTTCCCGATGAGATAAAGGCTCCCAGCGGCATTCCACCCCCCAGGGCTTTAGCCAGGATGAGAATATCAGGAATCACTTTTTCGTGCATGAAAGCAAATAATTCGCCGGTTCGGCCGAAGCCAGTCTGAATTTCATCAAACAGGAGCAGGCTGCCGGCAGCGTTGCATTGCTCCCTGAGGGCTTTGAGGAATCCCGGAGCCGGCGGAATAATGCCGGCTTCGGCCTGCAGCGGCTCCACAATGACAGCAGCAGTGTCCCGGCTGATTTGATTGAGCTGGGCAAAATCATTAAAATCAAGGATCCTGACAGAAGGGAGCAGTGGCCGGAAAGCGGTCTTGTACAGTTCACTTCCCATTACACTGAGAGCTCCATGGGTCGATCCATGATAAGCATTGCGGAAGCAGATCAATTCATGTCTTCCGGTGTGGCGTTTGGCCAGCTTGAGCGCTCCTTCAACGGCCTCAGCACCCGAATTGGTAAAGAATACCTGCTCAAAGGAACCCTGCGGGAGTGAATCAATCAGGGCTTTGGCATATTCTACCTGCGGAGCCTGGATATACTCCCCATACACCATGGTGTGCAGGTATTTTTCGGCCTGGCACTTGATGGCCTCTATAATTTCAGGGTTGGAATGCCCCGTGTTGCTGACCGAGAATCCGCTGATCAGGTCGTAATACTTGTTGCCCTCAGGATCAAATACAAAACAACCCTCGGCATGGTCAATCTCAAGGCCAATCGGGTAGGGGGATGTTTGTCCAAGGTATTTGAGGAACGATTCTTTCAACGGATTCATCGGAATCACCGGGACATTAGATTCAGGCTGGCCAGCAGCTGTTCCTTGTAGGATTTCCCAACCGGGATCTCATGGTCCACGGTGCCATCATTGATTACCAGGCTGGTTCTCTGGATCTCATTGATTTTGTTGATATTCACGATATGCGAACGGTGTACCTGAAGGAATTGGTCGGGAGGCAATTTCTGCATGATGGCCTTCAGAGTGAAATGAACCGTCAGTTTTTCCCTCGAGGTGATTACGAGTACATAGTTTTCCAGGGCTTCAACCCACAGAATTTCATCATAACTGAGTTTGATCAGGCTTGCACCTTTTCTTACGAATATCTCGTTCTGGATTTTCTGAACATTCTGCTCCCGCCGCCATTGAGTGTAGGCCTTGGATACGGCTTTATAAAACCGCGCATAGGTGATCGGTTTTAAAATGTAATCGGTCACATCATATTCAAAAGCCTCGAGGGCATATTTCTCCTGGGCGGAAAGAATGATAACCACAGGCCTTTCGGAAAGGGTTTTAAGGTATTCCATCCCCGACATTTCAGGAAGTTCTATGTCCAGGAGAACCAGGTCAATTTTTTCGTTGGTTGAGGGAGCGTTTATTGCTTCAACTGCAGAGGCATAGGACCCTATGAGGTTGAGCATCCGGGTTTTCTGGACGAAGATTTCAACCAGTTGCCGCGATTCTTCATAATCCTCAATAATGATACAGTTCATGGGTTTGATTGGCATGGGTCTTTCTTTTGATTATCAAAGATATATCTTTTTTCAAGCTGATCAGAATGCTTGACACTTTTTCGCAGCCATTCGAGTATCAGGAGATCTGACTCCTCTGAGGCCAGTTTCCAGTCAATAGCTGATTTACGGAGTTTTTGGCTTAGGGTATAAAGTATGATGGCGGCTGAAACAGAGATGTTATAGCTTTCCGTGAATCCGGCCATGGGAATACGGATAAAATCATCGGCCAGATCGAGGATTTCGGTGGTTATGCCCCGCATTTCAGTACCGAAAACAATGGCGGCCGGACCGTTCAGCAGATCAAAATCATCAGGACTGACATCACGGACATGGGGGGTTGTTGCGACGATGCGGTAGCCCCTAGACCGAAGGGCAGAGATGGCTTCCTTTGCCGGGCTGTCCGTTTGGTTATGCTTGTAGAGCGTTAACCATTGGGCGGATCCGAGTTCCACATCAGGATTGAGCGTATAGCGGTTTTTCTTTTCTATGATGTGCACATCCTGAATTCCCAGGCAGTCGCAAGTGCGGAGGACCGCGCTTGCATTGTGAGGCTGGTAGATGTCCTCCAGCACTACCGTAAGATAACGTGTCCTTTGTGCCGCTATCTCCGTCATGAGCTGAAAACGCCGTTCGGTGGCAAACTGCGAGAGGTACTGAATCAGGTCATTCATGATAAAAAAAAAGGGAGTGACATGCACTCCCTTTGAATGAGATTAAGACGGTTATTTTACTTTACCGGTCAGTTCTGTTCCTGCTTTGAATTTTACAACCTTTTTGGCAGCGATTTTGATGGGCGCTCCAGTCTGGGGGTTACGGCCGGTCCGGGCATTCCGTTTTGAAACGGAGAATGATCCGAATCCTACAAGGGCAACACGACCACCACCCTTAAGAGTAGCAGCTGTGGTTTTTACGAATGCATCCAGAGCTCTTTTAGCATCAGCTTTGGTAAGGTTAGCATCCTTTGCAATGGCGTCAATTAATTGTGCTTTGTTCATAAAAACTGTTTTTATGGGTTAGTGAATAGTTGCAATGCTATACAAATTTAGGCCATTATTGATTTTACGCAAATTTCAGAGGGTATTTTTTTACAAAAGTTGGTTAAAATCAAGGGTTTGTTGATAACTGTCTGATCTTATGCACTTTTTTCCACTTTGTGGATGCTACCTCACTGTTTTCACGACCTTCAGAAGGCCGGATACCGTGATTGGTTTCGTGAATACCACAAATTTTTTTATTTTTGCGCCATGGAGAAATGGCAGAGTGGTCGATCGCGGCGGTCTTGAAAACCGTTGTGCCTGCGAGGGCACCGGGGGTTCGAATCCCTCTTTCTCCGCCAAAAACCTGCTGCGATTTCTGCGTAGCAGGTTTTTCTTTTTTACGGACTGCCGCACAGTAGTCTGTGCGAGATGTCCGTAAAAAAGAAAAACACTACTCCGCAGGAGAAAAATCGCAATAGGTTTTTGGATCCCTCCCCCCCTGGGATCATGCCGACCGCAGGGAGGTATAACCCCGGTAGTGGGTGTGGGTTCATGTGTGGGTGTCGGGATGCACAAGGATATGTACGGAAAAGCATTATAGGAGATGCCAAATCGGTGACCTGTCAATAGGTTATCAATGGGTTCCCGAACAATGCACAATGCGCTAATATGCTGAAACTTGCGTTTTGCCCTAAGGTGGACGCGCCGATTAAATTTACAGGCTCTGACGACCGGGAAATAAAATGGTCAATATTCGTAATCATATATTAATCATAGCTTTACAGGTTGAAAATAGTTGTGCATTCTAAGCGGCGGCGCTTGTAATTTTTATCGGCGCGTCCACCCGACCGATTAACGATCCGGGGGTTCGGCCAGGCAGGAGAAACGGCAGTAATATCGGTTCATGATATCAACGGGAAGCAATTATTACCGGAAACCCAATCGGCCACCGGCAATGATTTATTCATTAGCCTGAAATCGTTGCCTTCGGGGATCTTTTTTATAAAAGTCCTGGAGGGTAAGAATTCCGGTACCGTGAAAATATTGAAACACTAAATCCTGTCGATTTTAGCGGCCAGGATAAAATCATTTTCCGACAAACCCTTGACCGAATGGGTCCACAGATCAATCACCACTTTGCCGTAATAGACATGCATATCCGGGTGATGTCCTTCGGATTCGGCAAGGTCCGCCACCTTATTGACAAAATCCATCGTGTGACTATAATTTACAAACGAATAGCTGTTGGTGATTTTCATATTTTCACTCACCTGCCAGCCGGGATGAACCTGCTTCTTCAATTCAGTAATTTCCTTCTCCGTGAGCGGCGGGGTGCCAGCCTCACAGGGTTTGCATTTCTTTTCAACTAATTCCATGATTCTTGCTATTAAATTAATATTTGCAGGAGTCGTACCGGCCAAAAATCCGATACCGCAATTTGGCCACCAGCGAATAAACCGGGTCGCGGATAAATACCGGGACGAGCATGAAAACGTAAAACAATCCCCAAAATCCTTCCATATCTTTCACGATATTGAGGATCGCCGAAGATTTTAAAAAATACCGGTCTCCCCTGATATAAACCGCCGTATCGAAATCATCCCTTGGTAACCCGAATTTATTAAGCCACAACTGTCCGGCAGCGGATTGTAAGGAGATGAAAGTGAACTTCTTTTTTTTATCCCGTTTCCTGACAAACCGGGCCAACCGGTCACACAAATTACAATATCCGTCGATGAGAATGACCTGGTCACCTTTAATCATCTCTCCGTTCAGTGAACTGAATGACTTCAACCGGGCAGTTTTCAGCGGCTTCCCTGATTCCCTCCTCATGGGCATAATATTTGTCGTTGATAACGACTGTGGTTCCGTCCTGCACTTTGAAAATATCAGGGCAAATATCCTCACACAGTCCGCAAGCGGTGCAACCCTCCTCAATCCAAACTTTTGTTATTGCCATGATCCATTATTAATTACTGCTACCTGTTAAGAACAATCCTGACCATTATATGTTTCGAATTGATTAATGGATAATCTCTTTTGCCCTTGACTCGTGATCAGTCATTAATTATTATATTTAAATTTTGCCAATGGCTTCGATATCCCGGACATCCTTCGGAAACGCTGTTTCATATTGTTTGCGAAAGTTTATTGGTTGAAGCGTATTATCCCGGTAGAAAATTATTTATGAAAGCGATAGGAAAAACACCCCTCATTAAGCTCGATCATCTTTCGGAACCCGGCTGTGCTGAAATTTTCGTGAAATACGAAGGGGGTAATCCAACCGGGAGTATGAAGGACCGGATGGCTTTGGCGATGATTGAAGGTGCGGAGCGACGGGGCGAACTGAGGCCCGGGGGCACGGTTCTGGAGTATACCGGGGGTAGCACCGGGGGATCGCTGGCCATGGTTTGTGCCTACAAAGGTTATCGGACTCATTTTGTTACATCCGATGCTTTTGCCGAAGAAAAATTGCAGACGATGCGGGTTTTTGGAGCGACACTCGAGATTATTCCCTCAGAGTATGGCACGATCAATGCAAGGCTGATCGATTCCCTGGTTGCCCGGGCGCGGGAGCTCAGCGGAAATCCGGGGTTTTTCTGGACCGATCAGTTTAACAATATTGATAACCGGAATGCTTATCATCAGATGGCTTTGGAAATCCTCAAGGAGCTCGATCGTGATTTTGATGAGTTCATCACGGGTGTCGGGACCGGCGGGAGCTTCTCGGGTAACGCAGAGATATTCAAGGATGCCATTCCCGGCATCCGGTGTATCGCTATCGAGCCCGATGGGGTGCGCTCGCTGTCGGGCGGAGATACATCGGGCACTCATTTGCTGGAAGGCATCGGGGCGGGATTTGTTCCTAAGATATGCCGGCTGGATTTGGCCGATGAGATCATTGCGGTAACCGATGCGGATGCATACGATACTGCCCGCAAACTGGCTAAGACAGAAGGCATTTTCGGTGGCGCCACCTCCGGGGCCAACGTTTGGGCGGCCATACAAAGAGCCCGGATTCTGGGCGCCGGCAAAAAAGTCGTTACCATTATCTGTGATTCCGGACTGAAATACCTGCAGGGCGACCTGTACCGTTAACTGCCCTAAAGTGGACGCGCCGATTAAATTTACAGGCTCTGCCGACCGGGAAATAAAATGGTCAATATTTGTAATCATATATTAATCATAGCTTTACAGGTTGAGATAGTTGTTCATTCTAACCGGCGGCGCTTGTAATTTTTATCGGCGCGCCCAATCAGCGACAATCAGGCATTCTTGGAAATTTCATCAAGTCTTAATCGCCATCTGCAAGGATTGGTCCACTTCAGACGCCGGGACGTGAAAACCTGTCCGTTTTTCCATGAATCAGACTGAATTGTGTGTTCTGAAAAGGATTTTTTGGGACTAATGGTCTTATAGGTTAACTTTGAAAAAAAAGGACATGAAAAACATTGAGATGACGGCGGTTTTCGAACCCTGCGATGAAGGCGGGTTTATTGCATACGTCCAGGAGATTCCCGGTATTAATACCCAAGGAGAAACGATTGAAGAAGCCAAGGAAAACCTTGCCGACGCCGTGAACCTGGTATTTGAGGAAATGAGAGCAACCATCAAGAAGGGAAGAACCAGTAAGCTGATCACTCAAACCATGACCTTCAGCTTCTGATGAAGAGAAACAAACTGATCAAGCACCTCGAAAAAAACGGTTGCAAATCTGTCCGTCAAGGTGGTAATCACACTCTGTACAGGAATATCAGTAACGGAAAAGCATCGACAATTCCCCGTCACCCTAACATTAAGGAAAACCTTTGCAGGAAAATATGCAAAGACCTTGGCATTCCTGATATTCTCCTGGAACATTAATGATTCAGGCTTTTATCTTTTCTGGAGCGCACTAAGAGGCACGAAAACGCACGATAGGAGTTGCCAGATCGGTGACCTTTCGGGAAGTTATCAACAGGTCTCGAATTGCTTCGTAATGCCTTAATATGCAGTAATTTGCGTTATAAATAAAAACTCGTATGCGAACTTTGAAAAGTTAATTACAGAATTAATTTTTAAACAGTTACGCGATGAAACGAACAACTTTCAAAATCATGCTGTACCTTAGAGAAATAGTTCACGATGGGGTGATGATTGATTTAACCTAAAGACTACAGACCGATGAAAAAGACAATCGTGCTATTGGCAGGTATGGCCATTTTGACCATCCAGAATCAAGGACAAACTGAAAGCGACATTGACGGCAATGTGTACCATACCGTCACTATAGGTACACAGGTCTGGATGGTTGAGAACCTTAAAACCACCCGTTATTCAGATGGGAGCATTGTCCCCAGGGTGAGTACCTACAACGAAACAACCAACGCTGACACGATAAACACCTATGGCAGGTTATATGATTGGGATGCCGCGTTGCATGCCTGTCCCGATGGCTGGCATGTACCTTCAGATGCGGAATGGACCATATTGGCAGACTATCTGGGAGGCCATGATGTTGCCGGCGGCAAAATGAAAGAAGCAGGAACAGTCCATTGGAAAAGCCCAAATACAGGGGCGAACAATTACAGCGGGTTTACAGCCCTGCCGGGCGGATACCGTTTTGCCTCCGGCACTTTCTTCAGCATGGGCGTGCTGGGTATGTACTGGAGTTCCACAACAGAGACCTTGGCGTCTGCCGGCCGGGGAGCATGGAGGAGGCTTATGAGTGCCAATAACATCGAGTTGAACAGATACGATTACGGTAAAGTGAACCGTTTATCTGTCCGCTGTTTGAAGGATGCGAATACTTCCTCAAAAGGCATGGCCGAGGATGGCGACATCACTTTCCATCCAAATCCGGCGAATGACAGGCTTTGGATAGGAAATGTCAGGTCTGCCAATTCCAGTATTTATTTCTTTAATCTGACCGGGGAATTAGTGCTTTTCAAACAGGATGTCACAAATCCGGTCGATATCTCCCATTTGCGGAACGGTTTCTATATCCTGAGGTTCATCGATTCAGGGAAAACCAAAACGGCGAGACTGGTGAAGGAAGGCAGGTGAGGATTTTCGTCGGTTTTTTCGACTCACCCCCGGGTAGACCGAGTGTACGCATGACCTGTGTCAGGCATTTAATGGATTCAGCTATCTGAGACAAACACTCCAATTGACCACATCCAGACGTTAATAATATCCAGTAATCAGAAGGTTTAACACCCTCCGCCGTTGATTGGATTCTTCTGCGTTCTGTCAATTTAACCGGATCGTCCAGCCCATTTTTATTTTTTTTTCAAAAGGTACAATTTCCCATTTCATGTTTTATATTTGACTGACCGTTCAATCAAAAACCATGAGTCCGCGAACAGAGGAGCAATATGTGCAGATCCGGAAGAACCGGAAAGTGCAGATCATGGAAGCCGCCCTGCAGTCCTTTGCCCTCGAAGGCTATTATAAGGCTTCGATCGCCGGTATCGCGAAAAGGGCAGGTGTATCCAAAGGATTGCTGTACAATTACTTCGACTCCAAGGAAGCACTGTTGGATGCCCTCCTGGCCTTTGGGATGGAAAAATTCGGCGATATTCTGACGGGAATCGATGATGTACTGGATACGCCGGAAGAACTCCGGCAGTATATAAAAGGCGGATTTGAGCTCATCCGGCGGGAGCCCGATTTTTTCAGGCTCTATTTCGGCATCCTGATGCAGCCTGGAGTATCGGACCTGGCACGTGAACATTACGGAGAAATGGTTCAATCCCTGATCAGGGGACTTTCCGTCTATTTTGAAACCAAAGGTGATGCGAACCCCATGGAGAAGGCAATGTTGCTCGGTGCACTGATGGACGGAGTCGGACTGTACTATCTCCTTGCCCCCGGTACTTTCGACCTGGAAAAACTTGAAAAAATGATATTTGAACTGTTCAAATGATATTTTAACCGGTACTACTTATGAAATCAATTATTTACAGTGCCCTGACTATCTTTTTCCTTCTTTCCCTCCTGCCCTCATACAGCCAGGAATCCCTTACGGCCCGGCAGATCATCGACAAGGCAGACAAGAACATGCAAGGAGAAAGCAGTATAAGCACGATGACGATGACCGTCAGGCGGCCGACCTGGGAGCGGACCATCGGATTTAAAAACTGGGGGAAGGGGCATGACCTTGCCCTGACCCTTGTCACCGAACCGGCCAGGGAAAAAGGCCAGACTTTCCTGAAG
Organism: Bacteroidetes bacterium GWF2_49_14; assembly: GCA_001769295.1. Lineage (GTDB taxonomy): Bacteria > Bacteroidota > Bacteroidia > Bacteroidales > UBA12481 > UBA12481. Next base: position 16,465 of record MEOR01000060.1, read on the forward strand.
CGCGGAAACGACATGTGGAACTATATCCCCTCGATCGGACGGCTGATCAAGCTGCCCCCCTCGATGATGTCGCAGGGCTGGATGGGCTCTGATTATACCAATGACGATATCCTTAACGAATCCTCAATGGTACTTGATTACAACCAGGAATTGCTGGGCACGGAAGAATTCGGCGGCTTTCAATGTTATAAGATAAGTCTGGTGCCCCTTGAGGAATCGAATATCGTCTGGGGTAAAATCATCACCTGGGTTAGCCAGGTTGACGTTCTTTTCCTCAAATCGGAATATTACGATGAAAATCAGTCGCTGGTCCGAACCGAAACAGCCGGGGATATAAAAATCATGGACGGGCGAAAGATACCGACCCGGATCGAAATTCTCCCTGCAGACGAGCCGCAGAACCAGACCATCGTTACTATTCAATCCATCGATTTTGATGTTAAACTGGATGATAACTTCTTTTCTCAGCAGAATATGAAATCAGTCAAGTAAAATTCTACAGAAATGCCGACGAATCCCCGAAATCAATCACAACTTCATTTCCCGGGCCTTTCGACCCGGGGCTTTTACCTTCGCATGGCATGGCGGAACATCTGGCGGAACAAGCGCCGATCGTTGATTACCATCGCCTCCATCTTGTTTGCCATATTCTTTTCCATCGTGATGCGGGGGTTCCAGCTGGGCTCCTATAAAAACATGGTGGACAACGTGGTTCAGGCCTATACCGGGTATATTCAGGTATTCGACCGCAACTACCAGGAAGATAAGATAATAGAGAATACCATCCTGATGGGTGACGGTGTTATATCCAAAATTGAAAACAGTGTAAATGTCACCCTGGCCCTGCCTAGGCTCGAGTCATTCGCGCTGGCCAGTTCCGGCAACCAGACCAAGGGGGTGCTTCTGGTTGGAACCGATGCGGAGAAGGACGACCGGCTCACGCATCTGTCGGGGAAACTCGTGCAGGGTACCTACCTGCAAAACAGCGACAGCGCGGCCCTGGTGTCGGAAAGACTGGCCAGCTATCTAAAAGTTGGCGTCGGCGATACAATTGTACTGATATCACAGG
>MEOR01000060.1:17563-30621 GCA_001769295.1 Bacteroidetes bacterium GWF2_49_14
ATTCGGTAAAAGGGATACTCCGGTTTCCCTCTCCCGATCTCGACAACAAAATGATTTACCTGCCGCTGGAACAGGCACAGCAGTTCCTGTCGGCCGAAAGCCGGGCGACGTCGATTTCCCTGAACCTCAAAAACAGTAAGGATTTGAAGAAAACGGTCAAGATCCTTCAGGAACAACTTGGCGATCAGTATGATGTCCGGTCCTGGGATAAGATCCTGACCGAACTGGTGCAGCAGATCCAGTCGGATAATGCCGGCGGCCTGATCATGCTGGCCATGCTTTACCTGATCATCGGGTTCGGGGTCTTCGGCACGGTTCAGATGATGACCGCCGAACGACGACGCGAATTCGGGGTGGTTGTCGCGGTGGGCATGCAAAAAGGAAGGCTTGGACTCATTCTCGCCACGGAGATGATCATCATGGGACTGATAGCTATCGCGGGCGGCATCCTGCTCAGCCTCCCGGTGGTTTACCTGGGGCATGTATATCCGATCAGGCTGACCGGAGAAATGGCCCAAACCATTATCCAGTATGGTATGGAACCCATCATGCCCATGGCCTGGGAATCCCGGTTTTTCATCAACCAGACGCTGGTGTCCCTGCTCATCATCATTGCGGCCGTGATCTTTCCCATCCTGAGTGTCACACACCTACGCGTAACAAAAGTCCTCCGCTCCTAACACGTTAATTATCTTCACCAACTTTCCTTCTAACCTATATCTCCCTACCATGATACCATTTCTCTCCTGGAAAAACATCTGGCGCAATAAGGTCCGGAGCCTGATCGTGATCGCCGCCATGACCTTCGGGATCTTCAGCGGCCTGTTTACCTCGGCGATATTCAAGGGCATGAGCGACCGCAGGGTCAGGGAAGCGATCGGCAAGGAAGTCGCACATATCCAGATCCATGATCCGAAATTCCTTGAAAATCCCGAGATCGGACTGACGCTGCCGGATCCAGGCGGCATCGTTCGTTTTGCCGATGCCCTGCCGGGAGTAAAAGCGGCGGTCGGACGTCTGAAAATAGTGACCATGATCAATAGCTCCGCCGCTTCCTCGGGCGTCACCGTGTACGGGATCGATCCGGACCGGGAAAAAGAGGTAAGCGAACTATATGCAGCCGTCTATGATTCCGTAACCCTGGCCGAAAAACTAAAGCTGATAGATCCTTCGGTCGTCCGAACCTACCTGAAGGACAGCACGGGAAGCTGGTTCGCTGGAAGCCTCAGGAATCCGGTCGTCATCGGGGAATCACTGGCCCGCAAACTGAAAGTCAGGATCAACTCGAAAATAGTGTTAACGTTCCAGAGTGCCGACGGCAACCTCACCGGTGGCGCTTTTCGGGTTTGCGGAATTTTTCGTCTGGAAAATAATGCCTTCGAGGAGATGAATGTATTCGTCAGAAAAAATGACCTGGCAGCCCTCGCCAGCCTCTCCCCGGATGAATCCCATGAGGTGGCCATTTTCATGAAAGAACCGAGGATGCTCAGCCAGACGATGCATTCCCTGCGCACCGAATACCCTGCACTGGATGTCATGGACTGGAAAACTCTGCTGCCCGATGTGGCCATGCTCGACGACCTGATGACTGTTTCGATGGTGGTCATCATGGTGATCATCCTGGCCGCCCTGGGGTTCGGCATCGTCAACACCATGCTTATGGTGGTACTGGAACGGGTAAAGGAGATCGGAATGCTGATGGCCATCGGTATGAACAAGCTCCGTGTATTCAACATGATCATCGTCGAGTCGGTACTCCTGTGTCTCACCGGAGCCACCTCGGGCATGGTGATCGGTGCAGCCATGATCGGAATATTCGGCCGGCACGGCATCGACCTTACGGCCTACGCGGAACAGGGAATGGAAGCCTGGGGCTACAGTGCGATGATGTATCCGGCTCTTCCCTGGAATTTTTACCTGATCGTGGCGGCTCTGGTCATCTTTACCGGTATCGCCGCCTCCGCCTATCCGGCATGGAAGGCTTTGAAGCTGAATCCGGCGGATGCTTTAAGAACTGAGTGACAGAGAACGAGATGTGATAGACAGAAAATTCGGATATAATTAACACATTCTATATGAACATCATCGAAATCAACAACCTGGTAAAGATCTATGACGACCGGAAGAGTGTGCCGGTGACGGCCATTAACGGGATCAGCCTGAGCTTCAGGGAAGGGGAGTATAGCACGATCGTGGGGCCATCGGGTTCCGGAAAGACAACCCTTTTAAATATGCTGGGCGGTCTGGATGAACCGACTTCCGGAACAATCCTCATCGCCGGGGTGGATCTCAGCCAGCTGAAATCCAGGGAAGTGATCGATTTCCGGATGCGGAATATCGGTTTTGTCTTTCAGGCGTATAACTTGATCCCGGTACTTACGGCACTGGAAAACGTGGAGTTTATCATGCATCTGCAGGGAAGGCCGAAAGCCGAAAGGATGAAAAGGGCGAAGGATCTCCTGGCGCAGGTCGGGCTCGGGGACCGCATGAATGCGCGTCCCGGAAAGCTTTCCGGCGGACAGCAGCAACGCGTTGCCGTTGCCAGGGCGCTGGCCTCAAAACCCAAGTTCATCCTGGCCGACGAGCCCACCGCAAACCTCGATTCCAGGTCGGCTGAAACCCTGCTCGACATCATGGAAAAATTGAACCATGAGGAAAAGATCACCTTCATCTTCTCCACCCATGATGCCCGCGTGGTGGCAAGGGCCCACCGTGTGATCACCCTGGAGGACGGCGTGGTGAGGAGTGATGTAGACTATCCTGAGCATTAATCCCGGCACAATGAAACTGTATTTCCCTGGATGGACCCGTCATGCGTCACGACTATTGGCACTGGGGGTATTCCTGTTCCTGTTCCGCCCGGTCTCGGCCCAGCTGACGGCCTCCGTAAACGGCTACCTCTCCAACATGCAATCCGTCATGTTTGAAAATATTGATGGCCCCTGGACGATGGACAACCTGGTGCATAACAGGATGAATTTCAAGGCCGGATACGGATCGCACATGAATGCCACCCTTGAGCTACGAAACCGGTTCCTGTTCGGCGAAACCGTCAAGTATTTTCCCGGTTATGCGGATATGATTGAGCAGGACCGAGGTTGGGCAGATATGAGCTGGAACCTGGTTTCGGATACTTCATTTATCCTGAACACCACGATCGACCGGGCCTATGTTGACCTGAACATGGGGGAGCTGCAGGCAACCATCGGCAGACAGCGGATCAACTGGGGAATGAACTTTATCTGGAATCCCAACGACATTTTCAATCTCTACAGCTTCTTCGACTTTGACTACGTCGAACGGCCCGGCAGCGATGCCGTGCGGCTCCAGTATTATTTCATGCCCTCGGCCCACCTGGAAATGGTGGCTAAAATGAACAGTGCCGATACCCTTAGTTATGCGGGTTTATTCCGGTTTTCAGCAGGAGGGTATGATATTCAGCTGCTTGGCGGGCAACTGGATGAAAAGGAGCTCGTCGCCGGAGCCGGTTTTTCAGGATATATCGGACCGGTGTCGCTGACCGGCGAAATCACCTATCTCCGGCCGCTTGGGAATACCTCCGGCCAGGGAGAGGCGTCAATTGCGGGATTCGGGGCAAGTTATCTTACCCCTTTCAAGCTGAATATCCAGGCCGAATACCTGTACAACCAGGCAGCCGGACAAATCAGCCTGACTAGTTTCACGGATTTCTATTACCGCAACCTCACGGTGCGTGATCTGTCCCCCGCCCGCCATACTTTCTTCGCCAATCTCAGCTTCCCGGTAACTCCCCTGTTCAATGCCGGCATGGCAGCTATGTTTTTCCCTAAAATCAAGGGATTCTTTGCCGGCCCCTCGCTGGATCTTTCCCTGCGCGGCGATCTGGACCTGAGTTTCATCTTACAGCATTTCACGGTTGAACTGCAGCCGGAATCCAAACAAAAGGCCACGCTGGGATTTCTTCGGCTGAAGTGGAGCTTCTAACCCGATCTGAATTTTACCCCGGAGATGTTACCATGCCGGCCTTTTTTGGTATCATTGGCATGCTACTTATTGTCCCAGAAGATATTGTCATTCAGGTCGTTCTGAGATCTCAATGAGACAAAATGAAGCTTTTCCAAGGCACCTTTTTTCAGGTTCTTTTAGGATAACCCCAGTTTTTTCTGAACCAGTGTCTTGTAGCTTCTCCCGACCGGAAGGCGGGTACCCTCGACGGTTATTTCGGTTGGAGATACGGATCGTATTTTAGAAGTGTTAACCAGAAAGGATTTATGTATACGCAGAAATTGTTCATCCTGCAACTCCTCCTCCATGTCTGAGATCCTGGCTTTGTAGATGAATTTCTGTTCTTTCTGAAAAATCTGAACATAATCCTTGAGGGATTCAATGAAAAGGATCTCATCAATGAAGAGCCTTACCATTTCTTTGCCTTTTCGTATGAAGAATGAGCGCCTTTCTGCCTGACTGCCGGGAAGGAAGGGTATCCCCTTGCTATTCCCAAGTTTTTCAAGATATTTATTGGCGGCTCTCACGAAACGTGGGAAGGAGATGGGTTTGATCAGGTAATCCAAGCCATCCAGATCAAAGGCGTCTGCAGCAAATTGCCTGTAAGCCGTAGTAAAAATGACTTGAGGAGGGTGCACCAGCGTCCTGAGAAAATCCAGTCCGGATAACTCGGGCATCTGGATATCCAGAAACAGAAGATCAATTTTCTTCGTTTTCAGGATTTCATATGCATCCACCGGATTCTGGCAGGTACCGGCTATCTCAAGCCAATGAATCTTTTCGATGTGATTCTCAAGGACACGGAGCGCAAGCGGCTCGTCATCAACCAACAGGCATTTAACGTTCATTTTGTGAAGAGAGATTTACCTTTAAATGAATGCAATATTCACTTTCATTCTGCTCAAGCATTAACTGATGACGGCCGGGATAGAGCAATTCCAGCCTGCGTTTGACATTTTTCAAGCCGATCCCTTCGGTGTATCCGGCAAGATCAGTACCCGGTAATAATGACCTGGAATTCTTCACCTCAAAATCGAGCGTATTACCCGTGATATCCAGATCAATGTTTACCTCCGGGTTTTTCCTGACTTTGCTTACACCATGCTTGAAGGCATTTTCTACGAAAGGAAGCAGCAGCATCGGAGCCAGCCTTTTACCGGTTATTTCTCCGCTTACCCTGAACTCTAGCCTGAGGTTATCGCCATATCGGATTTGTTCCAGCGACAAATAGTTTTCCAGCAATTGAATCTCCTTGGTAACGAGCATGTATGGCTCATTACATTCGTAGAGCATGTAATTGAGCAGATCGGACAGTTTGAGAACCACCTCCGGCGTTTTATCCGATTTGTCAAGCGCAAGTGCATACAGATTGTTCAGCGTATTAAATAGAAAATGAGGGTGTACCTGAGCCTTGAGAAACTTCAGCTCCGCCTCGGTCTTTTCATTGGCAAGTTCCCTGGCATTCTTTTGGTGTTCAAAGCTGATCTTCATGAGCTTGATTACCGAAACCACTCCGACAACCAGATAAATATTAGTGAAACTATAGAACCAGTTGATTTCCCAGAACCCGTATTTGGGTTTGAGTCCGGCATAAAAATTTGGATAGGTTATATAATAAATTATCATGCGCTGCAGAATGATGAAGAGGGCAGCAGATACCAGAATTGCCAGGGCAAACAGGATATAACGCCTTTTATAGAGGAGCCAGGGGTACAAAAAGTAGACGGTAAAATAGGTGGCTATAATATCAACCGGAAGGGAGACCGAGAATTGAAGCAATAGTTGGAGACCGCTCTTATCAGGATAAAACTTAAGTCCGGTGAGAACATTGATCAGAAGATAGCCGATCCAGAATCCGGCATGCGACAGGATTCTGGTCCAGGGGTTTTTGTAGGGTTGGCTGATCCACATGATTCTAAAATCAGAATAAAAGGTTAAGACAAGTCACAACAAAGGTATACGCGAAATCTTAATCCTGATTGTTTTTTCGTCGAATAGCCTTTTTCCGGTGTCAAACAGCAGGTTCATGCCAATGTATGGTCAACATAGGGATGCCTGGGCTGTTGATTGTGTTTTATTGAGTGTATGACGATCTCTTTTGGTTAGTTTATCCACGATCCCAACCTTGCATGGAAAATATTAATTCCGACTCCATGAAAACACTACTAAAAATTGCATTGGCCGGCATGGCACCTTTCTTTGCAGCTGCCGGTGATCTGAGCGCTCAGGCTTCATTTGCAAAGCATTCCATTTCTACGATAGGACAACCGTTGGATGTCTTTGTTTGTGATATCAATGGAGATGGACGGAAAGATCTGGCAACGGTATCAGCCACTAATGGAGAGGTTGCCTGGTGGGAGAACATGGGTACCATGGCGTTCAGCAAAAGGGTTGTAAAATCCGGGTTTGCGGGCGGACGATCCATACGGGCAGGTGATATAGACCAGGATGGCGATATAGATCTGATTGCAGCCTCATACTCCTCCAACAGGATTGAGTGGTATGAGAATGACGGAGATCAAAAGTTTACGATGCGCATTCTCGACAATGCCTTCCGGGGAGCCCATACTGTTCAGATTTTTGATCTGGACCGGGATGGGGATATGGATATTCTTTGCTCAGGGTGGGATAACAGTGCCGCTTTAAGCGAGATTGCCTGGTGGGAGAATAATGGCAGTCAGGTTTTTACAAAAAGGGTAGTCTCGTCTGTCATGGATCAGGCACCGTTTGTGGAGGCTGCCGATATGGATCTGGACGGAGATTTTGACCTGATCGGGTCTGATGAGACGACGGGGGAGGTTTACTGGTGGTCGAACAATGGAAATCAAGCCTTTACCGAACACCTCATCGATGGGCAGTTTAATCTGGCTCATACGGTACTGGCCAGGGATATCGACAAGGACGGTGATCCTGACATACTCGCTTCGGCTTGCACCTCGGGACTTCAGGCCTGGTATGAGAACAAGGGTAACGGAGTGTTTGACAAGCATGCCATGGAAAACCTGAATGGGGCCATCTGGCTGGATATGGCGGATTTCGACCGGGATGGAGATCTGGATATGATCGGTACGGGAATGGGTGCAACACAAATAGCCTTATATACCAACAATGGACAGCAGAGGTTTACGAAAACCTGGCTGGAAGGAGGGTTAACCTCAGGATTTGCCCTGAACATAACGGATCTGGATGACGATGGAGACCAGGACGTTGTGGCCATTGGTTATGCATCCAATTTTCTCGGGTGGTGGGAGAATACTTCCATGACAACAGGGCTGATACAATCCCCGTCCTGGGTTATTCCCGGTACAACAACCGGTGATTTTCTTGTTGTCAATCATGAAAAGGGAAATATTATCGCCACGCATGGGTTAAATCCTTTCATCGGGATAGTCAATCCCGGATATAGTCAGGGTTTAGCCCTGATGAATAATCTCCTGTTTGTCAATGCCGGTGCTTACCTGCAGGTTTTCCATCCCAATACAGGCATCAGGATTAATTCCTACAGGCCGGATGCTCAGTACCTGGAGGGGATGGCCGCGGGTCCGGACGGTATGCTGTACCTGTCCGCACCATTGGATGGTAAGGTGCTCGCATTCAACCCGGTGACCGGACTGTTTTCTGATCTGGCAGCCGGATTGAACTACCCCGGAGCCATCACCTGGGATAGTTTTTCGGGGAAGCTGCTTATCCTGGATGGGGAGGAATTGATCACTGTAAAAGAGATTGATCCTGCGGATGGGATTGTTAATACAAAGGAAGTTACTGGAATTTCCTCCGGTGGGGACATCGAGCCGGACGGTAATGGTAATTACTACATATCCTCTCCATTACAGAATTCAATATACGTCAATACCAGTCGATGGGCCACCCAAACCATTCTCTACCAGGGAGATCTTGATGCTCCCTGGGGATTGTTTTTCGAAGGATCTTCACGTGAACTGATTGTAGCCATGAATGGCAGCAGCATGTTGGAAAGAATCACTGCAAATGCCACCGGAACGGATCCAATGATGAGGGGGCCGGTTGGCATGGTGATTTATCCGAATCCGACAAGCGATCTATTATTTATTGAAGTGCCGGCTGGAATAAATGAAGATATTGTATTTCAGATAACTGATCAGTCCGGAGCCGTCAGAAGTGTAGACCAGCATGTTTCTTCGGGGCCCGTTTCGGCAATTAATCTCACAGCCTTGAATCTGGTTCCCGGTATCTATTACCTTATGGTAAAACAAAAAAACCGGGTTTACGAAACCCGGTTTGTATATCTGCCGATCCGATAATTCTGTCAGGCCAGGGCCAGGTACTGCCGGTATTTGTTTCTGAGGTATTCTAACCTTGCAGGGTTCGGAAAGTATGTCTTGTCAAATCCCTGGCTCATGGCTTTTGCTGCATCTTCAAGGGATTTATAAAGGCCGGAGGCAGTGGCAGCAAACATTGCTGCACCCAGGGCGCAAGCCTGATCTGCCGAAGCCACCCTGATTTCGGTGTTCATGACATCTGCAAGCGTCTGCATCACAAATGGTGATTTTTTGGCAACTCCGCCAATGGCAATGACCTCACGGATCGGGATTCCCTCTTCACGAAACCTTTCCGCAATGGCGAAACTGCCGAAAGCGGTTGCTTCAACCAGGGACTTAAAGAGCATGGGTGCGTCAGTGCCCAGGGTTAATCCGGCAAGGGTAGCGGACATGGTTTGATCGGCATCCGGAGTCCTCCTTCCGTTAAACCAGTCTGAGGCCAGCGGGATTGTGTCATCGTCGGGCAAAAGCATGGCCTGCTCGGTAAGTTTGGCGAGAATCATTTCGCTGACTCTCTCCCGTTCAGCAGGATCAGAAACATATTGAAGCGGCCAGGAGAGCAATTTTTTAAACCATGCGTATACATCACCAAATGCCGATTGACCGGCCTCGAGACCGATCAGGCCCGGCACAATTGAGCCATCGACCTGGCCGCATATGCCCCGGATCAATTTGCCCTTCATTTCATCTTCCGGAGCGACCAGCATATCACAGGTAGAGGTTCCCATCACCCTCACAAGCGCGTAGGGGCGAATCCCGCCACCCACCGCACCCATATGTGCATCAAAGGCACCGGCGCCGATTGCAACCTGACCCTGGATTCCGAGTTTTTCTGTCCACCCTGCTGTCAGGTAACCTACCTTGTGGCTTGCCGGGTACGTTTCTGTATAGAGTCTTTTTCTGAAAGGAACAAGCACGGGATCCAATGCCCCAAGGAACTCCTCCGGTGGCAGACCACCGAATTCCTCATGCCACATGGCTTTATGACCTGCGGCGCACCGGCTCCGGATCAGTTCTTCGGGTTTTGTAACTCCAGATAATATCGCAGGAATCCAGTCGCAGTGCTCAACCCATGAATAGGCTGCATCTCTTACCGCTTTATCCTCGCGCAGAACATGAAGGATTTTTGCCCAAACCCATTCAGACGAGTATATCCCCCCTTCAAATTTTGAATAGTCAACCGGCCAGGTAGAACATAACTTGTTTATCTCCTCTGCTTCCCGGATGGCGGTATGGTCTTTCCACAAAATGAACATGGCATTCGGGTTCTCCCTGAAAGCATCCTTGAGGGCCAGGGGAGTGCCTTCATTATCCACTAGTACCGGAGTTGATCCGGTGGTGTCGAAAGAGATGCCTGCGATTCTGGCAGAGGTTCCGGCAGGTGCGGATCCGACTGCATCGCGGACTACCTGGATCATGGAATCCAAATAATCCTGTGGATGCTGGCGATATTGGTTTTTCAGTGGATTGCAATACAATCCTGCTTTCCAGCGCGGATACCAGGAAACTGCCGAGGAAACCTCGGAGCCTGAACGGGCATCAATAATCACCGCTCGTACCGAGTCGGTACCAAAATCAAGTCCGATAACCAGGTTTGCTGACATATTCTTTTATTTCCAGAAATAAGCATAGAATCCGATAACGACTCCAAGAATGATCAGGGAGTTAATAATATCCCACTTGTCATAACTTGCCCGGGTAATGGCTCTCTGCTCCGGCGTTGATGAGAAGTAGGTAAGGCCAACCAGCCGCTGTTCTGAAACCCTTGGAGTCAGAAGGGAAATGATGATAATGAATGCGATGCAGATAAAGAACAGGTAGATGCAATAATGGAGCCAGTTGGGGGCGAGGAAAGTCCTGAACAGGAATCCATCGGGATTAATTGAATCCTGGAATATCTTGAGACCCAGCCGCGTCATCCCGAGGACAAAACCGATAATCAGCCCCCAAAGTCCTCCCTGAGCAGAGGTGCGCTTCCAGAAAACCCCGAGTAGGAAGACTGCAGCAATTCCAGGTGCAAGCAGTGACTGAACGTCCTGCAGATACTGATAGAGGACCTGCCCCAGACTTTTCATAACCGGAATCCAAAGTACGCCAAGGATCGTTACCACAACTGTGGCCATCCTGCCAACCTTAACCAGGTGTTTCTCTGTAGATTCGGGCTTGTATTTCTTGTAAAAGTCAACCGTAAAAAGCGTTGCGGATGAATTGAACAGGGAAGCCAGTGAACTCATCAGGGCGGCAAGCAATCCGCCCACAACCACTCCTTTCAATCCGATCGGCAATAAATTGGTAACCATGGTGGGAAAGGCTGCATCAGAACTGGAAAGATCCATTAACCCCTTTTTATTCAGGGCAAAGGCAATCATACCCGGTATGAGGAAAATAAATACCGGGGTGAGCTTAAGGTAGGCGCCAAAGATGGTACCCCTGCGTGCCTGCTTTTGATCACGTCCCGATAAGACCCTCTGAACAATATACTGATCGGTGCACCAATACCAGAATCCTATGATCGCGGAACCCAGGAGGACTCCGGTCCACGGGAAATCAGGATCATCCTTGGAACGGATCAGGCTTGACATCGAATCCCCCAGCGGAGTGGTTTGCGCCCGGCAAATCTCCATCAGCTCATTCCAGCCGCCGAGTTTATGAAGGCCCGCCACCACTATTACGATGGATCCGATCAGAAGTACCGGCGTTTGCAGAATCGAGGTGTACAATACGGATTTCATCCCTCCGATAACCGTGTATATGCCAGTAAGAACGACAAGCCCTATGGCACTGATCCAGAAGAAATCAATACCCATAAAAGTTTCGATACCAAGAACCTGCTTGAACACAATGCCGCCTGCATATACAGTTACTGCTACTTTGGTAAGGACATAACTAACCAGTGAAATAATGGATAAGAAGGAGCGGGCACCTTTGTTATATCTCTTTTCTAGAAATTCCGGCATTGTAAATACACCGCTTCGGGCATAGAAGGGAACAAAGACCCACCCGAGAACCAGTATCAGCCACCCGTGCATCTCCCAATGGGCCATAGCCATCCCGGTTGAGGCCCCGGCTCCGGCCAACCCGACAAGGTGTTCAGAACCAATATTCGACGCGAAAATTGAGGACCCGATCGCAATCCAGGTTGCATCCCTGCCAGCCAGGAAGTAGTCGGAAGTGGTCTCTTCTTTCATCCGGCTCACCCAGACGACAATACCAATGAGCGCCAGGCAGAACAAGCCCAGAACAGCCCAGTCTAACCAATGAAAGCCTACCATAGAAGTGTTTTATTTAGGTTTGCCCGATAGCTCGGGATTAATAAATGTTAAAAATACACTTTTAGATTACAATCCGATAAATTACAAAAAAAAGTTTGTTTGGAACTTTTAGGGCAGGAGAGTACCTTTAGGCCGAAACAAAAACAAACACTATGAAAGGTTCTTTTGATCGCAGGTCGTTCCTGCGGATATCGGCACTCACCGGGGCCTTTATGGGCATACCATCGCTGGGGCGAAGCGGGCAACTTCCTGAAGTGGAGGAGATACTGGATCGGATTTCACAAACTCCGGCAAACTCCGGTAAATCAGTTATCGGATTAAAGTTGCCCCCGATCAGGCAGGTGCGGGTTGGGATTATCGGCCTTGGAAACCGGGGATCCGGAATGACTACCCTTGTGGATGCTGTATGCCCTGATAAAGCAAAAATTGTAGCAATCTGTGATGTACAGGACCGGTATGCGGATGCTGCTGAACAACGCCTGAAAAAACGGGGACAGAATCCCACGGTTTATAAAGGAAGCCTGACAGCCTGGAAAGAGCTGGTAAAAAGGGATGACATAGATCTGGTTTTAATATTCACACCCTGGGAAGACCATACCCAGATGGCGCTTGAAGCCATGCGCAGTGGAAAGCACGTTGCCATTGAGGTGCCTGCGGCTATTACTCTTGAGGAATGCTGGGAGTTGGTCCGCACAGCTGAAGAGACTCAGAGGAACTGCATGCAGCTTGAGAATTGCTGTTATGGCAATGAGGAACTCTGGCTTCTGAACATGTCCCGGAAAGGGGTGTTCGGAACAATCACTTATGCTGAGGGTGCCTATATTCACAACCTCAGAAGCATGCTTTTTGACAAGTCCTATTACAATATGTGGCGGATCCGCCATAATGCGGCGCGTGACGGGAACCTGTATCCGACACACGGCCTCGGGCCGGTTACCCAGTATTTAAATATAGACAGGGGGGACCGGATGGAATCGGTGGTTTCCATGAGTTCCCCACAAGCTTCCATGACAGAATACTCTAAAACCGTGGATCCATCCAATGAGTTTTATAACCGGACTGATTTCAAGCATGGGGATATGAATACAAGCCTGATCAAGACGGCAAAAGGAAAGATGATCCATGTTTTTCATGATATTGTTACTCCGCGTCCCTATTCCCGTAAAAATTCCCTTGCCGGAACCAAAGGTTATCATGAAGGATACCCGAGCAGGCTCTGTATCGGGGAAAAGGGGCACGATTGGCTGAAGGAAGCCGATTATAACGAGTACAGGAAGCAGTATGATCATCCGATATGGACACGGCTCAAGGCAGAAATTGAAAAATACGGCGGCCATGGCGGAATGGACTTCGTTGAGATCTATCGTCTCATTGACAACCTGAACCGTGGGGTTCAGCTTGACATGGATGTGTATGACCTCGCTTCCTGGTGCGCGGTTACACCTCTGTCAGAAATCTCCGTTGAACTGGGCTCAATTCCGGTTAAATTTCCTGATTTTACCGG
>MEOR01000060.1:30687-30829 GCA_001769295.1 Bacteroidetes bacterium GWF2_49_14
GGCTCAAGGCTCAAGTAATGTTTAATGTGTACGTTACTTGAGCCTTGAGCCTTGAGCCTTGTGCCTTGGCTCGGGCCTTAAAGGTTCTTAATTTCTCCGATCAGCTTCTGAATGCTATCCTTCGCATTCCCAAAGAGCATCC
>MEOR01000061.1:0-4722 GCA_001769295.1 Bacteroidetes bacterium GWF2_49_14
TGGTTGAATTGGTTGAAAAATGTAACACTATGAAATTATTACAAGGAAAAACCGCCCTGATAACCGGGGCAACACGCGGAATAGGTAAAGCAATTGCTGAAAAATTTGCAGATGAAGGAGCTAACCTGATCCTGACAGATCTGTTTTATGATGATAATGCAAAAGCTCTGGAAGAATCTTTATCAGCTAAGGGCGTCAAGGTTAAAATGTATGCTTCCGATGCAAGTAAGTATGCTGATGCCCAGAAAGTTGTTGAAGAAGCTGCCAGGGAATTCGGAACCATACACATTCTGGTCAACAATGCCGGAATTACCCGCGACACCCTCCTGATGCGGATGACGGAAGAGCAGTGGGATCTGGTTATTACCGTAAACCTAAAATCGGTATTCAACCTGACCAAGGCTGTGCAGCCCCTGATGCTTAAACAGCGCGAAGGATCTATCATCAACATGTCTTCGGTTGTCGGAGTCGCCGGAAACGCCGCCCAGGCCAACTACAGCGCCTCAAAAGCCGGAATGATAGGATTTACAAAATCAATTGCCCGCGAGCTCGGATCACGCAATATTCGCTGTAATGCCATAGCTCCGGGTTATATCCTTACCGATATGACCGAAAAACTTCCCGAAGAAGTCAGAAAAGAGTGGGCAGATAAAATTCCCCTTAAACGTGGTGGTACTCCTGAGGAAGTCGCAAAAGTAGCACTCTTCCTGGCATCCGACCTGTCATCCTATGTGAGTGGCCAGGTTGTTCAGGTCTGTGGTGCGATGCTTACCTGACGCATTTGCATATTGAATCCACATATTCTCTCTGGCTTGTGCTGCCCCTGGTGGCACTTGCCGTTTTTATCTCCTGGTTCCTCTATTTCAGAAAAAAATCGGACCCTGTTTTACCCCGATATGTAAAATGGATTCTTGGAGGTGTCAGGATCATCAGCCTGACCATTATCGGCCTTCTGGCCATCTCGCCCTGGATCCGAACCAGTCAGACGATTACTGAAAAGCCTGTCTTTCTGGTTTTCAGGGATAACAGTCACTCCATGCAGCCCCTAACCGACACAGCTGCAACTGTTGCCCACAGAAATGAAATTCTGGCTGACATTACAGATCAGCTAGGGTCAGACTATGTGGTAAGGGAATACCTGTTTGGCGAAGAAACCCGACCGGGTAGTCAGTGGAATTACCTCGACGAGCTCACAAATCCGGAAGAGCTCTTCGAGTATGTCAGGGGTCTTGAACAAGTAGAAACTATTGGCGGGCTGCTGATTGCAACCGATGGGGTGGTAACCCGGGGAAAAGACTTTCCGGATGCATCCAGGCAGGTTACAAAACCGGTTTACATTCTCGGAACAGGGGATTCAACCCTTCATCCGGATATCCGGATAGACGAAGTGATTGCGAATGAATGGGTCAGAAAAAACAGCCTTTTCCAGGTAAGGGTATATTTTCATGTTGACAGGGGGATGGAACAGGGAGTGACAATCAGACTACATGAGCGAAACCGGCTAATAGAATCAAAACCGGTTCCGCAGCCTTCACAAAGTCAGGGGTATATTGATTTTGAAATCCTGGCTCCGGAACAGGGCACAATGTTACTTGAAGCCTCTGTTATTGCCGGATTGACCGATAAAAACACAGATAATAATGAGAAGAGTTTTCAGGTTAAGGTAATTGGCAAGGATGCCCGTGTTTTGGCAGTTTACTCTGCCCCTCACCCCGATATTAACGCTCTTGGCCAGGCCTTGTCAGGCTCCCCTCAGATCCGCTTCGAGAAGCTGCCTGTTTCGGATTTTACTGTTATTCCTGCCGAATGCGACCTGATCATTCTGCACAATCTACCTTCGTTGAAAGACCCGCTGAAGAATCTGCTGGTTGAAGCCTCAACACGGCAGATACCCGTATTATTCATTATCGGTGGACAAACCTACCCGCTTGCGTTAAATGTTCTGGACGGAACGGTGCAAATATCCGGTCACCGAAGGGAACCTGAGGCGGTCAGCGGGGTTATATCGGGATTATTCTCAGCCTTTATTCTGCCGGAAAGGCTTACTGAGCATGTTGAGGCCTGGCCTCCGCTGGAGGTAACGTTTGAGTCTTTTTCCGGAAGCAGTGCCAGGGAAGTCCTTCTTACCCAGAAGATAAGAAGCATTGAGCTGAATGAACCCCTTATCTACCTTTCAAAATCACCGGGCGGAAAGCTGGGCATTATTGCAGGCGAAGGGATCTGGCGGTGGCGCCTGCATGATTACCTTGAATTCGGAGACCATATTGTATTTGATGACCTGTTTTCCGGACTGATTCAGTACCTGTTAAATGATGAAGACGGCAATCGCTTCACAATTGATGTGCAGGAGGGGCTTACCGGGTTTTCCCCCATCCGGGTTAATGCACGACTCAGGAATCCGTCCCTGGAACTGGTAAATGACCCGGATGTGACGCTGACGGTGACTGACTCGGCCGGTCAAAAATCGGAATACAAGATGGGTAGGGTGGGTAAATTTTATGAATTAATGCTGACCGGCTTTCCGGAAGGTGAATATCAATATGTGGCTGAAACTGAACTTGGTATTGAGAAATTCCGGCAGCAGGGCAGCATGTTGATCCAGAAAAAAAAGGTTGAGCAACTGGCTCCAGTCTCGGATTTCTCCTCCTTACGACTGGTTTCCCGGTTGACCGGCGGCAGGTTTTTCACCGAATCCGAGGGTGCCTTGCTTGTTGAGGAGATAAGCAAAATGAAACCGGCAGATATCCCGGTCCGTACAGAGAGTAAGTGGTATGAACTGATAAACCTCCAATGGATATTAGGAATTCTGATTCTGTTGTTATCCTTGGAATGGTTTTTGCGTCGATGGTTTGGAACCCGATAAATATCTAACAATTGATGAAAAGGTGTCTCATTTTTTTGTCGGCAGGCGTGCTTTTGCTGTCTTCATGTCAGATCCGGAAGGTATCTGTGGATCTTTATGTTCCGGGAAAAATTGAATACCCGCCTGAATTAAGAACCCTCCTTGTCACCTCCAGATATGTTCCTGCAACCGGTGTATACGAGGATGTTCAATGGGGCGGTTATGAGTCGGTTGACAGTGTAAAATGGAAGCTGAGCGAGGCTCTTGTTGATTCACTGGGGAAGGAATTGGTTCGGGGAAACCATTTCCTTGTTAAGGTGCGTCATAATCCGAGAATGCTGAAAAACAATACGGCGGGATTCCCGGAACCCCAGCCCTGGGAAGGAATGACTGAGCTCATCAAGAAGGAGTTTGTGCAGGGGGTACTCTTGATTGAGGGGTTTGACTACGGCACCGGACCGGTGTCTATATTACCGGTTTCCGGGGGATTTCTGGCCCGACGTACCGATTCGGTGACTATGGCTGTGAGGGTTTATGAACCCCTGAAAAGGAGATTGGTGGAGGACTCGGTTTTTTGTTTTAACAAGATCTTTGAAGGGGCAGGAACTTCACGGGAAGCGGCGTTACAGGCTCTGCCGGGAGGACCCCTGGGAGCCTATTGGGTAATCGGCGCTGCAGCCGCCGGGTACGTCGGACAGGTTCTGCCAGGAAGTTACCCGGAAAAGAGAACCTTTTACCAGAGGGGTGACAGCCTCCTGCTGGTTGCCGACACTGCCATTAAAAAGGGCAACTGGAACCGTGCCGAGGCAAAGTGGACTTATCTTGCCTATCGCAGCAAGGATTCATCCCTTCAGGCATTAGGGTCCTATAATATGGTCCTGGCCTGCGAAAGGGATGGCCGGCTGAATCAGGCTCTTGGCTTTGCCAGGCGTTCAGAGAGGCTGAAACCAGATCGTAAAACCCGGGAGTATATAGCCCTGCTTGAAAAGAAAATGAATGCCTATCAGGAAAAAATTAAAAAAGGGGACATTATCCGAAATTGGTAAACTATGAAACGGTACCTGACCTTTATATTCCTGGTGCCTTTACTCCTCCAGACCGGATGTTATCCGGCTTTCAAGCTCGAGCTTGACGGGCTTGAGCCTGCTGAAATCACTATCCCTTCTGCAATAAAAACCATCAGTGTTTTGTCACGGGTGGATGTCGACAGCCTATATAAAGATGGCAAACTTCAGAATGGTAAGAAAGCGAGTTTTGAACGCGACAGCTCGATCGTAAAACAAGGGATTATCGGATGTGCGGATGCTTTGATCGCAAGTCCGCGGTTTGAAGTATATGATCCAATCATCAGGCGGTCCCTGGTAGGGGATTTCTCCGATGGAAGCCAGTTGTTGCCATGGAGCGTGATCCGGGCCGTTGCCGGTGTTCCCCCGATTGATGCTGTTTTGTCACTGGAATACAGTGAATTCAGGGATACCGTTGTCGCCAGGAGGGCCGATGGATGGATTTATTACCAGTTGGATATTATTGTAAAGACCTACTGGAGAATATACCGTCTCGCCCAGTATTCCGTATCGGATTACCTTTTTACAGATACCCTTCATGCCTATATTGGCGAGGATGCGAATTTGATCGTCAGTACAGAAAACAAACTTTCGCTTCTGAAGCAGGCTTTGTATTTGGCCGGTGAGAATACCGGAAGGCGATTGGCACCGTACTGGACGGACCTCGAGCGGATTTACTTCCCTTTCGGTAACAAGGAGTTTTCTTTAGCCGGAAAGTATATGAGGGATGGTGAATGGAAGGCTGCTGCTGAAATCTGGAATCGGTATACCCCGGTCCGCAGTAAGCCATTGGCTGCCAGGGCTTGCTTTAATATG
>MEOR01000061.1:4800-9477 GCA_001769295.1 Bacteroidetes bacterium GWF2_49_14
TAAAGGAAAGACTCCCGAAAACACTTAAGCTGGATCAGCAAATGGCTGTACAGGATTAACCATGACTCCTATTTTAATCCTCATCCTTGCCATATTAATCGCAGGTTTCCTGGTCGATTTTACTCTCGATTTGCTAAATATTTCAGCGCTTAAAACCGGATTACCCCCTTTGCTGGCCGGAGAATACAGCGCTGAGAGTTTCTCCAAAAGTCAGCTTTATCAAAGGGAAGCCGGGAAATTCGGACTTGTTGGTTCCAGTTTGAGCTTTGTTGTAATTATCCTGATGTTTATCCTGGGAGGATTTACCTGGGTCCATGAGTGGGTTGCCACGGTCACAGATACTGTCATTATCTCCGCACTCCTGTTCTTTGGAATCCTGATGCTCGGATCCGGAATCCTCTCCCTTCCGCTCGACATCTGGTCAACTTTTGTGATCGAAGAGAAATATGGATTTAATAAAACCACGCCGCGAATTTTTATTCTCGATAAAATAAAATCACTGGCCCTCCTGCTGGTCATCGGAGTACCCCTTGCTGCGCTTGTAATCTGGATTTATACGATAACCGGCCGCTCATTCTGGCTCTGGACCTGGCTCGTATTGTCGGTTTTCAGCCTTTTCCTGAGCTTTTTTTACTCAACTCTGATAGTTCCCCTGTTCAACAGACAGAAGCCCCTGGATGAGGGGCCATTGCGGACAGCGATTGAATCCCTGGCTGTCAGGGCGGATTTTCCACTAAGGAATATTTTTGTGATTGACGGCTCGAAGCGGTCATCCAAGTCAAATGCCTATTTCGCAGGCTTCGGAAGCAAGCGCAGAATTGTTTTGTATGACACCCTCATACGGGACCTTGATGAAAACCAGATTCTTGCAGTATTGGCACACGAGATCGGCCATTATCGCAAAAAACACATTCTCTTCAGCATGCTGTTGTCGGTTCTTCAGACCGGACTGATGTTATTCCTTTTTTCCCTGGTGGTTGGAAATCCCATTTTCTCCGAGGCTTTGAATATCGATGAACCCACTTTCCATATCGGCCTGCTGATTTTTGGAATCCTGTTCAGTCCCGTTTCTGAGCTGACCGGGCTATTCTTTAATAAGCTTTCCCGCTCCTTTGAGTATCAGGCAGATGCATTTGCTGAAGGCCTCGGTTGCGGTACGGATTTAGCATCAGGCTTACTACGCCTCAGCGAAATAAACCTCAGCAACCTTACCCCGCATCCTGCCTATGTATTTGTTCATTACTCGCACCCGACATTGATGCAGAGGCTTTGTAGATTAAGAAAAGACTGTAAGACTATAAGACTTTAAGACCAAGAGACTGAGAGACTGTGAGACTATGAGAGCACAAAGCAAGGATAAAGTACCATCAACCGGCAACCGGCAACCGGCAACGGGCAACCTGCATTTTTCAACCGGCACCCCTCATTCGTTCAATCCCACGTCCGAAATCATCACCATTGGCGACGAGATCCTTATCGGCCAGACCATTGACACGAATTCGGCCTGGATCGGCGAAAAACTATCTTTGATGGGAATACCGGTTTTACGCATTATTTCCATTTCTGATCATCCGGATGAAATACGCTCAGCCTTAAGGGATTCCATGTCACGCTCCAGGGTTGTCCTTGTTACCGGAGGATTAGGTCCAACCAATGACGACCGTACAAAGGCTACCCTGGCTGAGTTTTTCAACTCACGGCTCGTGGTTGATCCTGATGTTATAGGTGATATTGAAAAACTTTGGGGAAGACGGAATATTCCGATCAGCAAAGTTAACCGGGATCAGGCTCTGGTTCCGCATAATTGCACGGTTATCAGAAACCCCAACGGAACGGCTCCCGGCATGTGGTTTGAATCGGCCGGAACCATTGTAATCGCCATGCCCGGTGTTCCGTTTGAGATGAAAGGGATCATGGATGGGGGTGTTCTGCCGAAATTAGCCGCCTTTTTCAATGCTCCCCCTGTACTTCATAAAACCATTATGACTACGGGAATCGGTGAATCAGCTATGGCTGCCATCATAGAAAAATGGGAATCCGCACTACCTGAGAATTTCTCACTGGCCTACCTGCCGTCACCGGGCATGGTGAAACTAAGGATCACCGGGCGAGGTGAGGATACCGGAATCGTTCGGGAAAAGCTTGAAACTCTTACCGATCAGCTTAGCACTTTAATCCCGGAATGGGTGTATGGATATGAAGATCAGTCAATTGAAGAAGTTGTTGCTGAATTGTTGACCCAACGGGGGCTGACGGTTTGCACGGCCGAGAGTTGCACCGGTGGCTTGATTGCCTCCCGCATAACGCAGCTACCGGGGAGCTCAGCATATTATAAAGGATCAATAGTGGCCTATTCAAATGAGGTCAAGCAAACACAACTCGAAGTCTCAGCCTCACAATTGCAGCGCTTTGGGGCTGTAAGTTCCGAGGTAGTCGGGGAGATGGCTTCGCATGCGAGAAGACTTCTTAAAACAGACTATTCTGTTGCCGTTTCAGGAATCGCAGGGCCAGATGGAGGTACCCCTGAGAAGCCCGTTGGAACGGTTTGGATTGCAGTAAGCGGTCCGGGTGGAACCGTGTCGGAGCGGTTCTTCATGGGTGAACACCGGGGCCGGAACATCCTTAAAGCTTCGCAGTCAGCACTGAATATGCTTCGCCTGAGAGTTTTGAAAGATGCAACAGATCGCGAAAAGATCTTTTAACACGCACCCGTTTAAAACATTAGTCCATTTTTTTGGTATTCCTCTTGATTATTTGAATAAAAATCCCGTAATTTGCGATCCAAAATTCTAAGAGCATGTCGAAGCTTTGTCAAATAACCGGTAAGATGATGATGGTTGGGAACAGCGTTTCCCATTCAAACCGGAGGGTTAAGCGTCGTTTCTATCCGAACCTGTTTACCAGGAAGTTTTATCTGGAAGAAGAGAAGCGCTGGATTGTGCTGAAAGTATCAGCCGCCGGGATCAGGAATATTAACAAAAAAGGATTGGCCGCCTGCCTCAAAGAAGCACAGGAACAAGGTCTGATCACTAATTACTAGCAGGAGAACTGAACCATGGCTAAAAAAGGTAAAGGCAACCGGATTCAGGTCATTCTTGAGTGCACCGAACATAAGACTTCGGGAGTACCAGGGACCTCAAGGTATATTACAACCAAGAACCGCAAGAATACCCCGGACCGCATGGAAATGCGTAAATTCAATCCGGTTCTGAAGAAAGTGACTGTTCACAGGGAAATTAAATAATTGACAGTATGGCAAAGAAAGTAGTTGCAACAATGCAGACAGGCAAGGGAAGACACTATGCCAAAGTCATCAAGATGGTGAAATCACCAAAAACCGGAGCTTACAGCTTTAAGGAAGAAGTCGTGCATAACGATCATGTTAAAGATTTCTTCAATATTAAATAAGCAGAACCAAGTTTAAAAAATACCGGAGCTTTCTTCACCTGTGAGGAAAGCTCTTTGTGTTTAAAACCCTTACTCATGGGAATCTTTAAATGGTTTACCGACGATAAGAAGAAAAACCTCGATCAGGGACTGGCCAGGACCAAGGAAAACGTGTTCCAGAAGCTTACCCGGGTCATCGCCGGAAAAAGCAAGGTCGATGACGAGGTGCTGGACGATCTGGAGGAGATGCTCATCTCTTCTGATGTTGGCGTAACAACTACTCTCAGGATCATTGAGCGCATTGAGGCCCGGGTGTCACGGGATAAATTCATGAACACCGACGAGCTCGACAGAATCCTGCGTGAAGAAATCTCTTCCCTTCTGGCCGAAAATAATACAGCCGATCAGGATGAGTTGCCTTTTCCGGTAGCTTCCGGCCCCTATGTGATCATGGTTGTCGGGGTCAATGGAGTCGGGAAGACCACCACTATCGGAAAACTTGCTTATCAATATAGAGTTGCGGGCAAGAAGGTGATCCTGGGTGCAGCTGACACCTTCAGGGCAGCAGCGATTGAACAACTCGAGATATGGTCGCAGCGGGCCGGGGTCCCCCTGATTAAGCAAAAAATGGGATCCGATCCGGCCTCCGTTTCTTTTGACACTGTGAAATCAGCGGTTGCCCAGCAAGCCGACGTGGTCATCATTGATACGGCCGGCCGCCTGCATAACAAGGTTAACCTGATGAATGAGCTGACCAAGATCCGCAACGTAATGAAAAAGGTCATCCCCGAGGCGCCGCATGAGGTTCTGCTCGTCCTTGACGGTTCTACCGGACAAAATGCTTTTGAACAGGCAAAACAGTTTACCGCTGCTACCGAAGTCACGGCACTGGCTCTCACAAAGCTCGACGGCACTGCTAAGGGCGGCGTGGTCATAGGAATTAGCGACCAGTTCAAGATTCCGGTGCGGTATATCGGAATTGGGGAAAAAATCGAAGACCTCCAGCTATTCAATAAAACCGCCTTCGTCGAATCCCTGTTTGGCCCCCCACAATAATGAAAACACCGTTGTCATCATCGCGAAAGCGGGGACCTGATGCATCGAACCGGAAAATATGCGTGTAGACATCATCAACCTCGGTTGTTCCAAAAATCTGGTAGATTCGGAAAAGCTCATGAGCCAGCTGCTGGCCCAGGGGATACGGACACGCCTCGATCCGGTCAGAGTAAATGCTGATGTCCTGATAATCAACACATGCGGTTTTATCCTTGATGCCAAGGAAGAATCGAT
>MEOR01000062.1:0-1859 GCA_001769295.1 Bacteroidetes bacterium GWF2_49_14
CTTTTATTTTAAACAGCTGATAAAGAGACAGTTCCCCTTGAACCGGCTTATGGCCTTCCGTAATTGAATCGGGAACCTCGGATTTCCTTGCAGCCAGGTAAAAACGTTGCGGTGTGCGGGGATCAAGACTGATATTCGCTTTCCTGCTCAGGTATGCGATCAGTCGCCAGTCGGAGCACAGTTCATCCGGAACCGAGATATGTGCACCGGCCGGAACCTCTGAGGTGATCAGCTGCACATCGGCCAACAGGTCCGGGTCACTGTTTTTTTGATTAAGCGAAGCCGTTGTAAAGGCAGCCACCAGCACCAGTGCTGCAGCTCCAACCCAACGGAGCCAGGGCGCCTGTTTCCGGAAATCAGGAAGATCCCGGTTCTCAAACTCCGGAATCAGATAGCATAAACCCATCACAAAATAGGGGATCGAAGGAACCAGATAGTAGTTGTGCTGCTTAAGAGTGATCATAAGCGGCAGGCTGGCGGCAGCCCCGATCAACAGAAGGAAAACTCCGGTTTGCCTGGGGCCGGGATTCCTGCCCGCTTCCCTTTTTTGTCCCATCAGGCTAATTAGCAACAGAATAAAGAAAGGTGTTGTCAGTTCGGATATCAGTGTCAACAGAATGCCGAACCGGCCATCATCCGATATCTCACGATGATTACCAACCGAAGAAACCACCTGTTGCTGCCAGTAATGGCGTATCGATTCTTCGGCCTCCGGAATAAGCACAACTATTATCAGGAACAGGACAACAGGTACCAAAATCAGAATAAGCGAATGGAATGCGGCTTGTCCGGTTTTAAAACCTTTCAGTGCAACCCGGTAGCAAGCCGGTATTACCAGCGGGAAGAGCCCGACCGGCCCCTTGGTCAGGAACGCGGCGAGGATAAAAAGTCCGGCTGGCATGAGCCAGAGGATCCGTTTGCTCAGGATAGCTTTTCCCGTAAACCAAGTTGCGGCCAGCACAAAAATGGTAAGGGTATTTTCGAGCATGTTGTTTCTATAGGACCAGAAAACCACCGGAGTGGCAATCCAGAGGAGAACCGGCAGCCACCAGAGGGTTTTCCGCTGGGGGGTATCGGCAAAGAGAATCCATACTTGGGCCAGAAGGTACAGGCTCACCAGTGCTGTGAACAGTGTGTAAATCCGTTCGGTGGCCATGCTGTCCCCGCATACCCGGAAGAAGAGGGACTGGATTCCGAAAGCCAGCGGGGGATGCTCGAAGAACTGCGGGTAAAGAATATCGGTATAATGTGGAGCCCAGAAGGTTCCCAGTCCGTGAGCCAGGTTCCGTGATATCGCCGCATACGTGACCCCGTCGAGGAACATCCCGTCCCGAACGATCCAGGGAAGGAGGAGGCCGAGAAAGACGGCGGCGGTGAGCAGGTACAGCGGGCGGATCATTTAGTAAATCTACGAAAGTTGGATTAAGAACGGTTGCCGGTTGCCGGTTTAACGCACTTGTCATCCCCGCGAAAGCGGGGACCGCGTCCCTTGAAGCGCGGTACGCAATGGAACCGGTCCCCGCTTTCGCGGGGATGACAAGTGCTCCGAGGCATGGGATCCTGACTTCCGTCAGGATGACAGTTCTGGCGAAATAACCGGTAACCGGCAATCGGTAACTGGCAACCGTTCTTAACCGGCAACCGTTCTTCAGTCCCTCACGCACCTCACCGAATACCCGTTCGAAAGCGTTCCGCGGGTTGACCAAAAATTGTTTTCCGACCCGTAGAGGATGCGGACGAGATAGTATCCGTTGGAGTAGTTTGAGGACCAGTAAACGGTATTTTCACCCAGGCCATAAAAACCGTTTCCAGATCGGGCTCCGGCCGGGACCGCTCCAAACCCGCTTGAGTTGTTTCCG
>MEOR01000062.1:1877-2097 GCA_001769295.1 Bacteroidetes bacterium GWF2_49_14
CCGCTGACCGATTTGAGCTTCAGGCCGGGATTATCGCCCAGGTAGTTGGTGAGGAACCAGAAGTCGGTGCCATCGGGAAGATGCCAGCCTGGCGGGCAGGCCCGGATGGCTGCTTCATAATTATACAGAACCCCGTAGTTACGGTAATGGCTGGTAGCCCTGGCGGATGCCGTGTCGGAACCGTCGTAGTTGTATACATAATACCGGGCCGCCTTGTCAG
>MEOR01000062.1:2116-5704 GCA_001769295.1 Bacteroidetes bacterium GWF2_49_14
AACCTGCGGCAGGTAATCGAGGTTCTCGGCCATCCAGGTCTGGCTTCCGATGATCCGGGTGCGGTAAACCCGGTTGCTTCGCCGGTCGAGCATCGTTCCGTTCAGGGCCAGTTTATGAAGGCTGATATCCAGAACCTGCTGAGGATCAGCAATGGCGATGCTGCCTTCATACGTATCGAACCTGAACTCTTCGTTGGTGGCCTTTCTTGCGCGGATGTACCGGTTGCCAAGCGGAACCCCCTGAATCTGATAGAATCCGGCTGAGCCGGTGGTCACCGTAAGGCCGCTCTCCTGTCCATCGGGGTTAAGCATCACGACTACTGCACCGCTTACCGGCAGGCTGTCCTGATCTTTCACATATCCGTAGATCTTACCGGTCAGCTTGACCGATACCATCGCCAGCTTCGCGGTAGTCCAGCTGTTTTCATTGATCTTGACGGTTTGATTAAGGATTCCGAATTCCTCCCTTTCGGCAACCAGCGTATAGGTGCCGACCGGCAAGCGCTGCAGCTGGAAAAGGCCGGTGCTGTCGGTTATGATACTCCGGTCACCCACGGTAATAGTCACACCCGGTATCATGATTGAAGTACCCTTAAAGAAGGCGCTCCCTTCAAGGTTTCCGTACAGAACCTCGGTCAGGGTGATTTGGTAATCCAGACTCACCTCCTTATCACCATCGGACACGGTAACGGTTAAGGAATAGGTTTTCCCGGTTCCGTCGAGGGGCGATTTCCATTTCGTCTGAAATCCTGTGACCCCATCAGGAAACTCCCCGGCATCGCACTGCCACTGGTAACTCAGGAGATCGCCATCCTCATCGGAAGCGCTCGCCGTAAATGTAAAGAGAGCTCCTGCATTGCGCTGTTCGGGGCTGCAGAGGATCTTCTCAACTACCGGGGGATGGTTGCGTTCGCAGGCCGCAAGCGCAAAAATCAGCATCAAACTAAATAGTATCTTTTTCATTTTGTCCTGGGGGACGGATAAAGGTACAATTTTTCTGAAGGATGGAAAATTAAAGTTGAAAAGTGATAAAGTGGAAAAGTGATAGATAAAGAAAATGCCATTTGTCGTACAATTTTCGTCATTTGTCGTAGTTTTGTAAAAAAGAAAATATGGATTCGTACAATAATTCTGAAGGTTCGATCACCTTTGATTCGGTTGGTGAACAGAGTGTTGCGTATCTTATCCAGGTAGCCAGAATAGGGATTGATTTCCCCCGATTTAACGCACTGGCACTATGCTGCCCCTTTTCCATGTCGGAATGGTCGGAATTCCTGCACCTGTCGGAAAGGACTATCCAGCGATATCAGAAGGAAAAGAAGAGCTTTGATCCGGCCGCATCGGGACGCATCATCGAAATCCTGGTTCTATACAAAATGGTCATTTCCGCTTTGGGTTCTAAGTCGAAGGCAAATACATGGCTCGATACCGAAAGTGTTGCGCTGGGAGGAGCCAGGCCCAAGGAGCTACTCGATACGAGTCTGGGAATTCAGCTGCTCAAGGAAGAGATTCTCCGGATTGAACATGGCGTATTAGCATGATTCTCTTCCGTTTATCCCGATCAAAGTACTCCACCGATCTTTCGGGTTTGGGTGCCCGATTAGCCGGCGGCCGGTGGAACACTCCGGGTGTTGCCCTGGCATACACGAGTGAATCACGCGCCCTTTGCACCGCTGAAATCGCAGTCCATACCGGCCTTGGACTCTTGCCTGATGATTATCAGATGATCACGCTTTCGGTTCCGGATGATGTACTTTACACCTCCCTTGACCCTGCAAGCCTTCAGGCAGGGTGGCGGTTTTATCCTTATACCCCAGCCACGCAACTATTGGGCAATCAATTTGTTGCCGATTGCAAATTCCTCATATTGAAAGTGCCGTCGGCCGTGGTTCCCGGGGATTTTAATTATCTGATCAATCCGGCGCATCCGGATAGTAACCGGGTTTCCATCGTTTCGGTGGAGGCGTTTGGGTTTGATGAACGGTTGTTTCTACGACCATAAAACCATGCCCGGCGGCCCAAAATGTTGGGGGGCGGGACAAAAAGCCCCGGGCTGAAGCCCGGGGTTACTGATGTCTGTCGAAGATGTTTTTCTAGTCATTATATGAATTTATACAATCGTAAATATCAGTCCCTTGCAATATTTATTAGCTCTTGGTACCAAGGAAGAAGGTTACTCATCAGTAACCCTGGCCTTCAGGCCGGGGGTTTTGTCCCTCCCCCGAGCTCAATGCGAATTACATCTCCACCTTCTTTCTCTCCCCCGCCTTCAGGGCTACCGACACCCCTTTCCCCGCACAAAGGATCTTTGCGGTTCCTCCCGATTTTGAGCTCACGAATGCTTCGGTGAGTTGCCCATCTTTCCATTTCAGGTCAAATACGAAGCCTCCGCGGGCGCACAAACCTTTGAAGGAGCCTGTGTTCCAGGCTTTCGGAAGCGCCGGCAGCAGGCGGATCACCCCGCCGTGCGACTGGATAAGCATCTCAGCGATCCCGGCGGTGCCGCCGAAATTGCCGTCGATCTGGAAGGGCGGATGGGTATCGAACAGATTATTCATGGTACACTTACGAAGCAGACTCAATACGTTCTGATAGGCCTTTTCGCCATCCTGCAGCCTTGCGAACTGGCAGATGATCCAGGCGCGGCTCCAGCCGGTCTGACCGCCGCCGAACGACAGCCTGCGCTCGATGGTGGCCCGGGCGGCATTGTACAGCTCCGGAGTTTCAGTCGTGAACTGGCCCAGCGGATAGAGACCGAGGAGGTGCGACATATGCCGGTGTCCCGGCTCCACTTCTTCATAATCCTCGATCCACTCCTGGATCACCCCTTTGGAATTGATCCGGACAGGCGGCAGTCGCTTCTGCGCTGCCTCAAGTTTTGCCGCAAAGTCCGCATCGGTGCCGAGAATCCGGCAAGCCTCCCGACAATTAGTAAACATCGTATTGAGTATCTCGATATCCACGGTGGCCGCATAGGTGAGGGCTGAGTTTTCCCGGGTTTTGGTGCCGGGGATCAGAAAGGCGTTTTCCGGACTGTGTGACGGGTTGGTTACCAGATAGCCGTCGGGCGATTTCACCAGGAATCCCAGAACAAATTCAGCCGAACCCTTCATCATCGGCCAGGCCACGTTACGCAGGAAAGCGGTATCGCCGGTGAACAGGTAGTGCTCATACACGGTGAAGGTCATCCAGGGCCCGTTCAGCGGCGTGATGCCCCATACTCCGTCAGCCACGCCCGTACGGCCAAATGGATCCACCAGGTGATGGAAAACCCACCCGTCAGTGCCATACATTTCTTTTGCCGTCACCGTGCCCGGCTTCACCAGCTGCTCCATGAAGTTCACCAGCGGCAGCGCGGTTTCCGACAGGTTGCACACCTCAGCCGGCCAGTAGTTCATCTGGAGATTGATATTGGTATGGAAATCGGAATTCCAGGCCGCATTCATATCCTTGTTCCAGATCCCCTGGAGGTTGGCCGGCAGCTGCGCCGCACCGCGCGAAGAGCCCATCAGGAGATAGCGGCCATACTGGAAATACATCGCCAGCAGGGCATTATCTTCCCCGCCCTCTTTCATTTTGGCCAGCCGC
>MEOR01000063.1:0-34886 GCA_001769295.1 Bacteroidetes bacterium GWF2_49_14
TAAAAGGGATGTGCTCTACCAACTGAGCTACTGAATCGACCGTTCAAAAAACGTGCGGCAAAGATAGAATTTCAATCCAAAACCACCAAATAAATTTTTAAGAATTCTGGCATAAAATAGAAAGGCCCTCGTTGGGAGAGGGCCTTTCAGAAACCTAAACCTAAAACTAAACCTATGAAAAAGTACCTCAGGCAGTTGGGCTGCCCGGTAAAAACCTTGTCCCCCAAGGTTTATTACTTATATTAAACAAACAAACTGTATACCATATTGTTTATCGATATAATTAAAAAGCACCCATTAACAGTAAATTAACAATTATTCTGTTTTGGCATGGCTGACCTTGATGGTGATTTCTTCTTTCTTCTTATCGAAGCCAATCACAAGAGTGTCGCCCTCACCGGCTTTTGACTCAATTATCTGCTCTGCAAGAGGATCCTCAAGATACTTTTGGATCGATCTTTTTAACGGCCGGGCACCGAACTTAAGATCATATCCCTTCTCTGCCAAATAGTCTTTTGCCGGCTGAACCATTTTAACCAGGAAGCCCAAACGCTTCATCCGGTCAAACAATCCCTGCAGTTCAATGTCGATGATCTTGTTGAGGTCTTCCTTAGTCAGGTTGTTGAATATCACCACATCATCGATCCGGTTCAGAAACTCAGGTGCAAAGGCCTTGTTCAGGGCTTTCTGGATCACTTCTTTCTGGTAATCCCCGCTGTTTTCTTCCGGAGTCCTGATGTTAAATCCCATGCTCTGACCGAAATCCTTCAATTGGCGGGTTCCGATGTTGGAGGTCATGATAACAATGGAATTCTTGAAATCGACCCGCCTGCCCAGGCTGTCGGTTAACTGTCCGTCATCCAGCACCTGCAGCAGGATGTTGAAAATATCGGGATGAGCCTTTTCAATTTCATCCAGCAGCACAACGGAATACGGTCTTCTGCGGATCTTTTCGGTTAGCTGGCCGCCCTCTTCATAGCCCACATATCCGGGAGGGGCTCCAACCAGCCTGGAAACCGAGAATTTTTCCATGTATTCGCTCATATCAACGCGAATCAGGGCATCATTGGAGTCAAACAAAGTGTTGGCCAAAACCTTGGCCAGCTGAGTTTTACCTACACCTGTCGGGCCAAGAAAAATAAAGCTTCCGATCGGTTTGTTAGGATCTTTAAGCCCTGCACGGTTACGCTGGATCGCCTTCACAATCTTGTGAATGGCATCATCCTGACCAATTACTTTCTGCCTGAGTTCATGCTCCATGTTCATCAGCCGGGCGCCTTCGGCCTGTGCGATCCGCTGCACAGGGACTCCTGTCATCATGGCTACCACTTCCTCAACATTGGGTTCGTCAACGGTCTGGCGATTTTCCATGAGCTGCTTTTCCCATAAGTCTTTTTCTTTCTCAAGATCAACCAGCAGTTGCTTTTCGCGGTCACGGTGCCGTGCGGCTTTTTCGAAGTCCTGACTCTTGACGGCCTCTATCTTGGTTTTGCGGGTTTCCTCAATTTCGGTCTCCAGCCGCAAAATCCGGTCAGGTACCGATATGTTCGAAATATGGACCCGGGATCCGGATTCATCCAGGGCATCGATCGCCTTGTCGGGCAGATGCCGGTCGCTTATGTACCGCTGTGTCAGATAAACACATGCTTTCAGCGCTGTATCTGTATATAATACATGATGATGCTCTTCATATCTTTCTTTGATATTGTGCAGAATCTGCAGAGTCTCCTCAGGGGAGGTCGCCTCTACCAAAACTTTTTGGAACCGGCGTTCCAGTGCACCGTCTTTTTCGATATGCTGTCTGTATTCATCAAGGGTGGTGGCCCCGATACACTGTATCTCGCCGCGAGCCAGTGCCGGTTTCAGCATGTTGGCAGCATCCAGTGATCCCGTAGCACCGCCGGCTCCGACAATGGTGTGAATTTCATCGATGAAGAGAATGACGTTGCTCGTTTTGGCCAGCTCATTCAGGATAGCTTTCATCCTTTCCTCAAATTGACCCCGATATTTGGTTCCGGCTACAATGGACGCCATGTCAAGGGCGACAACCCGCTTGCCAAACAGGACCCGCGAAACCTTCCGTTCAATGATCCTGAGTGCAAGTCCCTCAGCAATAGCCGATTTACCAACCCCTGGTTCGCCGATCAAAACCGGATTGTTTTTCTTTCTCCGGCTGAGTATCTGAGCGATCCTCTGTATTTCGATCTCACGTCCGATGATCGGATCGAGACGCCCTTCTTCAGCGGCCCGGGTAATATCGATGCCAAAATTGTCAAGAACAGGAGTGTCCGATGTGGGTTTGGCAGCTCGCCCTGAACTCTTTGCCGGGTCAGACGGAGAGTCCGTTTCTTCGTCTTCATCATGATAATCTGCTTTCGATATCGGCGGATCATTCTTGATGGGCTGCTTGACCAGGCTGTAATTAACATTCATGTCTTCCAGGATCTGAGTAACCATGCAGGTTTCATCCTTGAGAATAGCGAGCAGCAGGTGAAGGGTACTGACTTTAAGAGGCTGACTTTCACGGGCCTCGAAGTAGGCAAGCTTGAGGATCCGCTCTGCAGGCTTCAATAATGGGATATCCTTGAGGGTGGATAAACGGTCAGGATTTTTTACACGTATTCTGCTTTCAATCTGCCGTTTAACCTCGGGCAGGTCAACGCCAAGATTTACCAGGGCATCAATGGCCTCACTTTCACCTTCACGGAGGATTCCGAGAAAGAAATGCTCGGGTCCAATATAATCGTTACCCAGCCTTATCGCCTCTTCCTGACTGAACAACAAAACGTCCTGTATCTGTTTTGGAAAATTTGATTCCATGTTTCTTACATTTATTTTGGGTTTTTCCTGACAATCTTTGCCTGACATTCTGACAAAACAGATCTATCAAGTCATCTGCTTATCTTCCTTCTGCGTTCGTTATCAGGGTTTTCCCAGCTTCATTAAAGTTATAATTTTTCCCACCCTCTGAGAATACAAATAGCGAGCCAATTATTAACAATAACACTGTTTGAAATATATGGTTTACATCATAACCCGGTGTGGAAAAAAGTGGTATTTTTGTCGATCTTTATGAATTAGGTTTTTATCATCTATCTTTCTTATTTATAATATTTTATGTTAGAAGGCGAAAGGATTGTCCGCATCAATATCGATGAAGAGATGAAATCATCCTATATCGATTATTCGATGTCGGTTATTGTAGCAAGGGCGTTGCCGGATGTAAGGGACGGCCTGAAACCTGTCCATCGCAGGGTGCTTTTTGGAATGAATGAACTCGGGGTAGGTGCAAACCGCCCGTATAAGAAATCTGCACGAATCGTCGGGGAAGTTCTTGGTAAGTACCATCCGCATGGCGACAGCAGTGTATACATGGCCATGGTCCGGATGGCACAGAACTGGTCCATGCGCTATCCGCTGATTGAAGGGCAGGGTAACTTTGGCTCGATAGACGGCGACAGCCCGGCTGCCATGAGGTACACAGAAGCCCGCCTCCAAAAGCTTGCAGAAGAAACAATGTCGGATATCGACAAGGGTACCGTTGATTTCCAATTAAACTTTGACGATTCACTCGAGGAACCTACCGTTCTTCCAACCCGCATACCCAACCTTCTTGTTAACGGCTCTTCAGGCATTGCAGTCGGTATGGCTACCAATATGCCACCGCACAACCTGACGGAATCTGTAAATGCCATCATCGCTGTTATTGAGAATCCGGAGATTACCATCGAAGGATTGCTGAAATATATAAAGGCTCCCGACTTTCCGACAGGCGGGATTATCTACGGTTACCAGGGTGTTAAAGAAGCCTTTGAAACAGGCCGCGGACGAATTGTAGTAAGGGGGAAAGCCACCATTGAAACCCTGCCAAATGGCCGGGAAAGGATCATTATTACTGAGATTCCTTATATGGTCAACAAGGCTGAAATGATTATCAAGACAGCCGACCTGATCAACGACAAGAAGATTGAGGGAATTTCCAACGTCAACGACGAATCAGACCGCACGGGTATGCGAATCGTCTATGACCTTAAAAAGGATGCCATTGCCAACGTGGTTCTCAACAACCTTTATAAATATACCCCGTTACAAACAGCTTTCTCCGTCAACAATATTGCTTTGGTTCACGGACGGCCCCGGATGCTTAACCTTCGCGACATGATCGATAACTTTATCGCTCACCGCCTCGATGTGGTTACACGGCGTACCCGCTATGATCTGGAACAGGCTGAAAAGAAAGCGCATGTCCTTGAAGGACTTCTTATCGCCCTTGACCATCTTGATGCGGTTATTACACTGATCCGTAATTCCAAAACACCGGATGAGGCTAAATCGGGTTTGATGGAGAACTTCGGCCTAAGTGAGATCCAATCTAAGGCAATTCTTGAACTGCGCCTGCAGCGGCTTACCGGCCTCGAACGGGATAAGATCCGCCAGGAATATGATGAGCTCATGGCATTAATCACCTGGTTAAAGCAATTGCTTGAAGATCAGGGATTAAGAATGAATGTTATCAAGGATGAACTGATTGAGGTCCGTGAAAAGTTTGGCGATGAGCGCCGCACGGAGATCGTCTATGCCTCGGAAGATTTCAACCCTGAAGATTTTTATGCCGATGATGACATGGTGATTACCATCAGTCATATGGGTTACATCAAGCGCACGCCGCTTACCGAGTTCAGGACACAAACCCGGGGTGGGGTAGGCTCAAAGGGAAGCACTACCCGTGATGAGGATTTTATTGAACATCTGTATGTTGCATCCATGCACAATACAATTATCCTCTTTACCGAATCCGGACGTTGCTTCTGGCTGAAGGTTTATGAAATTCCGGAAGGAACGAGGATTTCCAAAGGAAGGGCAATCCAGAACCTCCTGAATATCGAGCAGGAAGATAAAGTGAAAGCCTACCTGCGGGTTAAGGACCTGAATGATGAAGAATTCATAAACAATAACTACATCATTCTTTGCACCAAAAAGGGTGTCATCAAAAAAACCCTGCTTGAAGCTTATTCGAGGCCTCGTCAGAATGGTGTCAACGCCATCACGGTCAAGGAAGGCGATCAGCTGCTTGAGGCCAGAATGACAAGTGGAGGCCATGAAATTCTTATGGCAGTCCGATCCGGTAAAGCAATCCGCTTCCATGAAAGCACCGTTCGTGCAGTGGGCAGAACCGCCTCGGGCGTCAGAGGTATCAGCTTGTCAGGAAAAAACGACGAGGTGGTTGGCATGATTTGCATAGAACAACAAAACGAAGACATTCTTGTGGTTTCTGAAAATGGTTACGGAAAACGGTCAAGCATTCAGGATTACCGGATTACCAACCGCGGTGGCAAAGGGGTGAAGACCATTAACGTTACGGATAAAACCGGTAACCTGATCGGAATAATGAGTGTAACGGATGATGATGATCTCATGATCATTAACCGTTCAGGTATCACTATTCGAATGGTTGTCAGTCAGTTAAGAATTCAGGGTCGGGCAACTCAGGGAGTACGTCTGATTAACCTGCGGGAAAATGACAGCATTGCTTCGGTTGCAAAAGTGGATAACGAGGGGGCTGGGGAGGCCGGGCCGGATTTTTTAGATATGGAAGGCGATGATAATGAACAAAATGGACAAATTGACACAGAATAGGCTTGGATAATTTGCAACCGTGGTATTAAAATTGATAAACTGTTTTCGTGAGCACCTGAATAATAATAATTTTGAAAAAAACTGATTAATTACTCCTGACATGAAAAAGCTTATTTTCTCACTTGCTTTAATCCTGGGCGTTGGTTCTGCTTTCGCACAGAGCAACAAGGTCGTTACAGCCTGGAACTTGATGAAGACGGAATACAACGAACTGGATAAGGCAAAAGTTGCAATCGATGAGGCCTCAGTTCACCCAAAAACCTCGATGGACCCGAAAACCTGGTATTACCGGGGTTTGGTTTACTATAAGCTGTATCAGTCAAAAGATGAGCGGTTTAAGAACCTTGATCCAGATCCTTTGAAACAGGCATATCTATCTTTTGCAAAAGCCAAGGAATTTGATGTTACCAACCGTTGGAAAGATGATCTTCTCTTTAATCTGACCCGGGTTGCATCGGATTATTTCAATCGCGGCGGTATCGAATTCGAACAAAAGAAATTTGCCCAGTCAGTTGAATCCTTTGAGAATGTTATTACAATTGGAAAACTTCCTTTTATTAATCTGCTGGATACCGGCGCTGTATATAACGCAGCCTTGGCAGCCGATGAGGCAGGGATGAAAGATAAAGCCCTTGATTATTACAAGAAATCCGCAGAATACAATTACGGTGGCCCGGAAGTCTATCATTATATTGCCATCATTCAAATGGCTAAAGGCGACACTGCCGCCGGAATGGCATCCTATGAAGAGGGGATTAAGAAATATCCTAACACTTCAGCACAGCTGTATATTGCTGTTATTAACGTATTTCTGGGTAAGAAGGACCTGAATAGTGCGTTTACTTATGTTGAGAAAGCCATTGAGAAAGATCCTACTAATGTGAGCCTTTGGCAGGTGTATGGCAGTGCCTTGCAGGACAGGGACAGGGACAATGAGGCTATCGATGCATATAAAAAGATGATTGAGCTGGAACCCAATAATTTCCTCGGATATTACCAGGTGGGGTCGGTGTATTTTAACCAGGGCGTTGGTGCTAACGATGTAGCCAATGCGATTCCTCTGAGCGATGAAGCCGGTTATAAGGCTGCCGTGAAGGTTGCAGATGATTACTTTGGCCAGGCTCTGCCATTTTTCGAGAAAGCTTATGAGATAAAGAAAGACGACAGTGATCTGCTTACCGGTTTAAAATCCCTGTATTACAGGTTTAAGAACAACGAAAAGGTTCAGGAGATCCAGAAACAGATAGATTCACTGAAATAGCACAATGGGTAAGGGACTGGATAAAGGTCCCTTATACATTAAACATACAATTTAACATAATATTAATTATAGGACAAATAAGCCAATCGCGAAAATGTGAATGGATTCCTCATCGAACCGATAAATTACCCGGTCATATTGAGATAGTCGCCTGGACCAGAAACCGCTCAGCTCATATTTCAGTTGTTCGGGTTTTCCCAGACCCTCAGCCGGATTGCCGCGCTGCATTTCCTGAAGGATCTGGCATAGGTTCCGATGTAAAACTTTGTCTTTTTTCCGGAGATCCTCATACACGCTCCAGGTGTTTCCTTCAAAGACGATTGATCGCATCGAGCTCTTCTTTGGTTGGTTTATAGCCGCTACCCTGAATATAGGTTTCAAGAGACTCGGCAACCTGCCTCATCAACGGCTTATTCCGAAGGACGTATAGGGTTTCCTGGTCGCGATCCCAATCCTCGGCGCTAACCACGATGAAATCCTTGCCAGCTCTGCGTGTAACCCTGATAGCCCCATGCTCGCTGATGGCTTTGTCAACGAAATCCTTGAGGTTTGCCCTGAATTTATTTACAGTCAGTTCATTCATGGCGATCCATTTTTTTTCAAATGTACGGTATTCCGGTACAAGATAATCGAACGTTGACGATTTATTTGACAATCACCAGTACCGGATTGTCTAAATTTGAGAGTTTCTTCAACCTGGAAAGAATCCCTGACTCTAAAGATGCTAAATCCAACAGACCTTCGCGGGCTGCTGTTCCCAACCTGTCAGCATCAAGGGAAAATATCAGCCCATCAGGAGCATAGCCGACAAAATGAAGTTGTGGGTATGAAATTCCAAACACATTTACCTTATCGAGCCTTTGAACCCATGATTGGTTGGTTTTATAATTTACTTTACATATATATCTGTATTGATTGTTTGAGGCATGGCAATAAAAAAAGTCCTCATGGAAACAAAACCAGTCACTTTTATGCGATATTTTTTGCTCTCTGAACAATTCTGATACCCGAGTAGTACCAGCAATTTGCTTTCTCGACAGACTTCCGATACCCGAAGGAATGAAATTCAGCCTTAAAAATGGCCTTAATTCTGTTGCCGTTAAAGAGTAAACAGTGTCAGTTAGATAATAGGTAAATAACAGATGCTCATTGAAGTACTGGAAATTATTGGTTTCCCCGAACTCAGGAGTTCCTTTTGTGATTAAATGCTGAATTGGATAGGGTATGATTTCACCTCCATTGATCTGGAAAACCTTATAGGGTTTACCAGTATAAGCCGATGAGACAAAAACCTCTATATCAGGCGAAAGGCTATTCATGAAGTTGATTCCAAAGGGGCTCTCTTTTTTATTAATAAACCTGCCATCTTTACTGAACCGATGTATTCTTACTCCGCCATCGTTAATCACTAAGTCACCTGAAAAGGGATCTGCGTATAAATTGTTAGCGGCAACAATTTCACCCGGCCCTTTACCTTTTCTGGATTTCCAGATAAGGCCACCCTTGAGATCAAATAGATAGGCAATTCCTAAAGACCCGTCTTTATCGTCTTTCAGATAAATACGGTCTACAAAAATCTGGGCATAGACGATCCTGGATAGGAAAAATACAGTGTCAGGTTTTTTAAATGACAGATCCGAAACAGGACGTTTATTACTGACGGGAATAAACTTGACAATCTCAAAATCAAATGGTGGATCCTTAGCGAGATTGATATTCAATTCGGGAACCTGAGATTCGTTTTGTAGCTTGATTTTAGGGTTGGTACAGCTATGCAGTAAAAAAAAGGAAATAGCTAAGAGAAAACCTGTACAGGGGGATTTCATAGCAGTGTAGAATTTGGTTAAAACTCAAATGACCAAGGTTTAAGAAAAAAACGATGCTCAATGAGTTTTATTTTCCCAAGGTCTACAGCCTTCCCATGCCCAAACAAAGCACGTGCAGGCAAATGGTAATGAACAAAAAGATCAGCCTGCTGTTTTTCGCTGAGAATCCGAAGAAATTGTATCGGATAGCTGAGACTTCGCATTCGGTAACACAGTCGCCGCAAAGCGTGCAGGTTTGTCCGGGTTTGCGGTTCATAATATCGACACGGTTCAGGGCGTCGTATTTGCAGGACGGCAGACAGCGCATGCAGTTGGTACAGGAGGATTCGATTTTCATTCTGAAAGGCGAAACATATTTCAGGAAGTTTACCACTGTTCCGATCGGACAAAACGCCACGCAATGAACCATCTTGCCTTTCTTTCGGGAAATCAATACCATAACTAGGATCCCGATAATCCCGAGTACAATCGCCGGAATCAGGGTCTGGAGGCCGGAAAAGCCCAGCAATCGGAATAAAAGAGCGAAGAAGATCACCAGAACCAGTAAGGATCCTTTCCATATCCATTTGTTTTTCAGCGGCTTGCGATTAGTTCGTCCTTTCGATGCCAGACTGTCAAGCGCACCGAAATAGCAAAAATGAGAACACCAGGCCGGACCGCTCAACACAATTGTGCTGAGGAACAAAATGGTCATAAATCCAATCTCACCGCGGTAAACCGGACCCCCAACAATCATGAAAGGTATCGGGAGATGAAGTTTTCCGGTCATCAGGAATCGCTCGTCGGCCAGGATACCCAGCAGAAACTGTGCAAAGAAAACTACACAGAATATCAGCCAGATCCGTTTCCGCCAGGTTGCCGATTTTGCCGGATCCATCATGGCCCTGGCAATTATAAATGTGTAAACCGACAGTACCGCAATCTGAATCCAGCCGCCGCCGTGGATGAACCGCTCAGCAGCCAGCATGGGTTTGTCAGGAACAATCTGAACCACAGAGAATAATCCTGTCACAATTAATGCAGCAGATACAGGAAAAACCGGCAAAGTGACTGAACTTTTCATGGCATAAAGATATCCGCCTAGAACTACTTGGATTGTAACAATTGTTACAAAAGCTACTTCCCTACCCTGCTTTTAAACCACTTTTTCATTGCCCGATTATTTTACCTTTAAGCCCTTAAATCCATAGCCATGAAAAGATTTCTGCTGATTCCCCTCGCCTGCCTGTTTCTAACATTGCCGGCTTTTAATCAGACCGTTGATGAAAGAGGCTACATTGTAAAAGTCGGTCAGACTGTACCTGATTTCAAGATTAAATTTCAGGATGGTAAGGTGATGGATATTAAGGATTTAAGAGGCAAGGTTGTCATGCTTCAGTTCACGGCCAGCTGGTGCGGCGTGTGCCGCAAAGAGATGCCCTTTATCGAGAGTGATATCTGGAATGTATACAAGGACAGGGGGTTGAAGCTGTTCGGCATTGACCGTGGTGAGCCGCTGGAAAAGGTGAAGGAGTTTACCAGCCAGATGAAGATCACCTATCCGCTGGTGTTGGATGAAGATTCCGGAATATTCACCCTTTTTGCTGATAAGGCGGCCGGGGTTACACGGAATATCCTGGTTGACCGGGACGGTAAAATGGTATACCTGACGCGCCTTTACGATGAGGCCGAGTTTGAAGGCCTTAAAAAGAAAATTGCGGAACTGATGAAATAAAAAAAGCCGGCCCCTGAGGACCGGCTTCTTTTTTAACGGATCACCGTCATCTTTAGTGTTTTATTAAAATCGCGGGTTTGTAACGTATAGAAGTAATTGCCGGGCTCAAGCTCATTGCCCTTGATTACGACGCTATTTTCCCCTGCGGGTTTATATCCAAAATTCCGGATACTCACCGTTCTGCCCGATATGTCCTTGATAATCAGGTTAACTTCTGATGGATTTGCCATAGTAAATCCGATCGTGGTTTCTTCCGTGAAAGGATTCGGGAAATTCTGGTTCAATTGAACTCCACTGTTCTGTGGATCTGAAATTCCGTCAATCAGGTTTGAATGGTCATTGAGGTTCAGGCGGATCATGAACAAATCGTCTCCTGTTGAATACCAGGCATCATCATTGGTAAAAAAGTACCAGCAGGTGTTGGCCGGGAAGTAATTACTTCTGTCGGATCCCAGAGAGTATCTGCCTGACTCGTAGGCAGCTTCGTAATCCATGTTGTTCCAGAATTCAATCGCCGCCATATAGCTTTTACCCGCTTCCAGGAATTCCCCCTCGCCATCTTTCTGGAGCGGCAAGGTTACCCAATGATTTTTCAAGATGGTTGAATCCATTGAGATCAGCTCACTACCGAGCAATTCAACAGGGCTTTGTGTTTCTTCATTGTATCCGAGAAGAACCAGGCGGAAACTGCTCAGTATATCAGCGCTGTTAATATAAACCGATATGCTGCTTACCTCGATCGGATTCTTGATCCGATACCAGGTTCCCATCAGGTCACCTTCATGAGGGACAGTATACCAATCCCAGGTAGAAAATGTCACCTCAGGCACATTATCGCATCGGGAGTACATACTGTCCGTTACCATGAACGGAACCGATGCCTTGTTATCCCCTGGCACCATGTCGGGCAATTCGGCTTTTGCCTCAAAATCAACCTTGTAATGTCCAAAATCTGCCGGTATAAATTGCGTGGGTATTCTAAGTGTGTCAGTAATTCCCGGATACAGGGTATAGGAAGTGGTGGACTCGTTGTAGATTACCTGGTTGTTCTTGGTTACCTGAACATTAAACTGAGTGCCCCACTGCTCAATGTTTCCGAAATTCTTGATGATTCCGGTAAAGTCAAATCCTGATAGCTGAGTCTTCGGAAGCCCATAAAAGAATCCTTCTGCATCCTCGGTCCCGTTATCATAATCAGCCTCGCTGTAGACCAGCTGGAGATCATCATCAAACCCTTCGAGAAAGGTGATGTCATCAATCATCCAGTAGTAGAGCTTGGCATCACGCCATGTTATTTTAAACTGTACGTTCGGCATATTTGCGGCAACATCTGATAAATTGAGATAGAGGTCTACTTTTTCGCCAGCTTTTATACCTCCGACACGCTCACTTACCTTGGTGCCCATTTTCATGTCAAATGAAGCCCAGTGCACGCCATTGTCGTTGGTAACTTCAAACAGCATGACCGAATTTGACCAGTACCTGAAGTTTTGCTCGATTCTTACAAGCACTGAAGGATGGCCGGAGCAATTGATCGGAGGACTGACCAGTGAACTGTTAACCGCCAGGTAATTATCGTAATGTCCAAGATCCTGATTGTAACCATCCGCATTCAGTGCCAGGAATCCATTTGCCTTTGATGTTGAATTTATTGG
Source organism: Bacteroidetes bacterium GWF2_49_14 (assembly GCA_001769295.1). Lineage (GTDB taxonomy): Bacteria > Bacteroidota > Bacteroidia > Bacteroidales > UBA12481 > UBA12481. Next base: position 12,094 of record MEOR01000063.1, read on the forward strand.
GGGTTCATTGGTATAAACACCTTTCAGGGTGTCGTTTGCCCAATGCCAGTTATACCCCAGATCAGTAGGATCCTCAATCACCCATCCGGCCGGCAGCAGCCAGCCAAGCTCCCCGGTTGAGCTTGCCCAGTTGAATTCCTCGGTCCAGAAGGCTTCACCCCCTCCTTTAAGTTTGGGGGTCTCCTGCCTGATTGCACCATCAGCCGTCCACCGGCCGGTATTTGGGGGGGGCTGCTGCCCTGGTTTGGTGGTCTGGGCAGGTGCAGCCAGCCAAAAGCAGAGCATACTAACAACGAGAGTAAAATTTTTCATGGCTATTGTATTTATAAATATTAGGTTTAAGTTAGGCATTCATTTAATAGCTGATACCAACCCAAACAAATGTTTTGATGACCGAGTCGAATGTAAAAACAAGTGCACCAAGTATTTTCAACGATGTACTGGGGCCGGTGATGCGGGGACCATCGAGTTCCCATACCGCGGCTTCCCATCGTATTGGCCTCATGTTAAGGGATCTGGCCGGACCCGGGTTGAAGCATGTCCTGTTTGAGTTTCACAACGAAGGATCCCTGGCATCTACCCACAGAACCCAGGGTTCTGATATGGGTCTTGCAGCAGGCCTGATCGGAATGGATATCCTTAATGAGCATATGCCATCTTCGCTGGAAAAAGCAAAGCAGGCTGGTTTGGAGTTGTCCTTTTTAGTCGCAGATTACACGGCCTCACATCCGAATACATACAAATGCACATTGACCCTGGAGGACGGTACCCGGCTCACAGCCCGGGCTGAATCTACCGGTGGAGGGATGTTCAGGTTTACGGAAATCGAAGGTTTTCCCCTCTTCCTGGAAGGAGATGAATTCGTAGTTTTCATGTTACCCGAAAGTGGTCATTTTGAATCCGATATCGCTCAGCTTGTTAATGTAACTCAATCAATGCCTGGTTTTATACGGTCTTCAAGGTCTGAAAAAAATCAGGAAACAGCTCTCATTTTCAGTTTTTCTGATGAATCCGGCGCTGAATCAGCCTTTCAGGCTTGCAACGCCCGGAAAGGTTTCACCCGATTGATCAGACCCGTTATGCCGATTGCCTCAAATTCAGGTGCATCACTTCCCTTTGATGGATTACCGGCACTGATGAATAACCCTGAATTGTTAGTAAAGTCTTTGGGAGAACTCGGCCTGATCTATGAAACCGCCCGATCGGGATTTTCCCGCGATAAGACTGACGGGATGATGAAAAAACTGATTGCAGTCTGGAAGAAATCCATTCAGCAGGGACTAACCGGAACTGAATACCAGGATCGCCTGATGGGATCCCAGGTTCCGGAATTCTTGTCGAGGATGAAGGAAGGCAGACTTCTGCCAGCCGGGCCCCTGAACCGGATGATTGCCTATTCCTGCGCGCTGATGGAAATGAAAAGCAGCATGGGGATTATAGTTGCAGCGCCCACAGCCGGAGCCTGTGGCGGTCTGCCTGGCTGCCTGATCGGCCTTTCCGATGAAAACCAGCTGGATGATGATATTTTATCCAGAGGGTTTTGGGCAGCCGGTCTGGTCGGAATTTTTATCGCCAGGGGGGCAACCTTTGCTGCTGAAGTTGCCGGCTGCCAGGCTGAGACCGGTGCAGGGGCTTCTATGGCTGCGGCCGGCCTCGTTGAAATGGCGGGTGGAACCGCACAGGAAGCCCTCGATGCAGCCTCACTGGCTCTGCAAAACATCATTGGGCTGGTCTGTGACCCGGTCGCAAACAGGGTTGAGATTCCCTGTCTGGGCCGAAATGCTGCCGCTGCAGGGAATGCCCTCACCTCGGCCAATATGATCCTGGGAGGTTTCGATCCCGTAATCCCACTCGAAGAAACCATAGTGTCGATGTTGGAAGTCGGGAAAACGATGCCCCACTCCCTCCGTTGTACCGCTCTCGGCGGGCTTGCTGCTACACCAACTGCTAAATTCCTTGAATCCAAATTATTATGTTAGTCCTCAATGAATCTTCACTTGCGCAGCTAACCGATTGGACTGCCCTTATCGACCAGATGATCAAAACCATGATTGTCTATGAAAATGGCGATTTTGTGATGCCCGACCGCGTATCCATGGGGTTTGCCAATAATACCTTATTACTGATGCCGGCACAAAGCGGGAAGTATTTCAGTACTAAACTCGTCAGTCTTTTTCCTGAAAATCCAAGCCGCAACGAACCCGTAATCAAGGGAATGGTGTTATTGAACAATGCTGAAACCGGACAGCCACTCGCGATTCTCAACGGAGCCAAGCTTACTGCCATCAGAACCGCAGCCGTTTCTGCAGCAGGCATCCGTTATACAACACCTGGTGATGTTTCTTCCCTAGGCCTGATTGGTGCCGGAGTACAGGGCATGCACCAGGTCCTGGCGGCTTGTGTGGTGCGACCCATCAGGAATATTTACATTCTGGATAAAATTCCGGAACGTGCAAACTCTTTCATTGCCTGCCTCAGATCTTCGTTGCCGGAGGTTCAGATGCACCTTGTTTCATCGGTTGAGGAGCTGACTGAGAAATCACAGGTTATTATTACTGCAACCAATTCCAACAAGCCGGTGCTTCCGGATGATGCTTCCCTGCTGTTGAATAAGCATATCATTGCCATTGGCTCCTACAAACCCCAAATGAGGGAGATACCTGATGTATTGTTTACCCTGCTGGATCATTGTTTCGTGGATGTGCCTTTCGCCCTGGAAGAATCAGGCGACCTGATTCATCCGATAGAGATGGGTTTGCTCCTGCAAAAACAGGTGACCCCGCTGGGTGCCCTCATCCGGGGAAAAGTCCAGATTGACATTGCCGGAACCACACTTTTTAAATCCGTAGGGATGGCCTTGTTCGATCTTTTCACCTCCCAGTGGTTCTTTGAAAAAGCCATGCGCCTGGATGCAGGTGAACAGGTTTCTTTCTAAAAACCCGTATTTATTCTGCTCACTTATCGACTGATTTAACGCATTTAATCAGTTATCTGCGGATACCTTCTTTTTAAATTGGGTTTTGGCAAGTCATTTGCTTGTAGGTTGTCATAATACACACCCAAAATCAAGAGTCATGAAAAACTTACTAATCTTTGCGATGATCCTGGCAGCCGGAACCTCCGCCTATCCGCAGGCAACCAGGTCAGCAAGGGAATCAAAAAGCGAAAAAGGCAGCTCCCGGTCTGAAGCCACCCGGACGGTTAACAGGTCGGAATCAAAATCATCAGGAGCAAAGAAATCATCCGGTTCAACTGCAGCAAAACGGTCAAATGTAGAAAGGAGCCGTAGTGCTGATTACAACCAAAAGGCAGCAACCCGCAGCACTGAGCGTTCAGTGACCTCCGGAAGCGCTCAGCGCCAGGTCTCCTCCGGAAATACTCAGCGTTCGACTTCTTCCGGGAACGTACAGCGCTCGGTCCGTACCGAGAACCCACCGGTCAGAAGGTATGAAGGTCAGAACCAGAGTCAGAACCGGACCCGTACCACAACGGTAACGCGGCCAGAGACCAAGAGTGGCAGCGCAGCAACCCGCAGTGTAAATGTCAAGACTACCACCCGGTCGAATGAGCCTTCTGCTGGCAGGGGTAATACCAGTTCGGCCACCCGCGTTTTCCGCGAAGGCAAAGGAACCCTGACCCGCGATGATGGATCTGTTATCCGTCACCAGAATGATGAAGTATTTGCTTCCCGTAAATATAAACTGGATTATGATAACTATGAGAACCTGCGCCGGTCGGATGATTTTCGCCGGGAGTACAGGGATTACAACAACTGGTACAGCCACAGACACATAAGGGTAGTTAATCACTATCACAACAATTACGTTCCTATTCCATGGGAAATCAGGAGGGTACGGTACATTTACCGCAGGCCGGTTCACATCGACCTGATCTGGACCCCGCTGCTGCTCCATAGGTTCATGTATTACTACCCTACTTACGACAACTGGAACATTGACTTCGGCCGGGAAATAGAAACCATTTCAGCCTACGATGCAATGGAATACGCAGGCAGTGTCAAGAGAATATACGGAAAAGTGGAAGAGGTGTTTTATTCGGAGGAAGATGAGAACTACATTCTCTATATCGGTGCACCTTTCCCCTATCATGATGTGAGTGTTGTGGTTCCGAAATATCTGGCCAGGAATATTTCAATGAGTCCAAAATGGTATTTTGAAAACGAACACATCTGGGTGGTCGGCCTGATTAATGTATGGGAAGGAAAACCCGAGATTGTCGTCAGGGACGAAGATCAGATCAGAAGATATTAGCAATAGGTCAGTTTAGATAGGTTAAGCATGAAGGGGATGCCTTGGGTTAGGGCGTCCCCTTCTCATTTTAAGGTTCAAAGGAATAACCACACCCGTTAAGGACCGTTTTCCAGTCCAGAATTCCGGCAAGCCTCTCCCAGTTTCGGGGCAGGTCCGCTTTAATGGTTAAAGTTTCCCCGGACACAGGGTGCTCAAGGGTCAGGACTGCCGCATGCAGAAAAAGGTTATCCAGATCAAATTGTGATCGTAAGAACCGGTTGTGATAACGGTCACCATACTGAGTATCACCGATAATGTTGTAGAAGATGTGCTTAAAATGGCGACGCAGCTGGTGCCTTCGACCGGTGACAGGCTCGGCGGATACGAGCGAATAGCGTGCGGTTTCAAAAATACCGACCGGATAGGGAATCTCTGAAGTTGCGAGCCGGCTGTAATGAGTAAGGGCATTTCTTTTGTTACCTCGCCGGTTTACAGGAATTTCATAGTCAATGGTGCCGGATTCCGGACAATATCCCCGCAGAACGGCCAGGTAGGTCTTTTTGAATCCCTGCGTTTCAAAAGAATCACTTACTATTTTCGCGATTTCCGGACTAAGCCCGAATAACAGGACCCCTGAGGTTGGCTTATCCAGGCGATGCACCGGGTAAACCCATTTCCCGATCTGATCCCGTACGATCTGTACAGCAAACAGTTCTGAATCGGGGTCAAGATAGGTGCGGTGAACTAGCAGTCCTGACGGCTTATTTACGGCCACAATAAATTCATCCTGATAGAGAATGTCAAGCATTATACGGGTCATGGCACAAGTTTAATCATTACTTTTAGCCGGTAGAAATATATCATAACCTTATAGAAAAATTGGCAGGTAATTCGTTGATAAAGCTGATTTTAGAGAAGAAATACGGGATCATAGGAACCCTCCTGGTTCACATGTTTATGCTCACGTGTATTTTAGCCATTAAGGTCAATAACCTCAAGGAGGACAAAGAGGAATTGGTTTATATTGATATTAAGGCACTTGAGGAAATTGAGAAACTGGATTTGGTTCCCCGGATCCGGCAGCCTTCCGCCCCTTCGCGCAAAGCCCGGAATATAGCGGTAAATCAGAATGAAGACCGGGTAGAAAAATACGATGATTACCAGAATTACAGGGTTTCGAACCGTACAGCCGAGCGAGAGGCGAAAGCCCGGGCTGAACAGGCTGTAAAGGAGATCATTAAGGAGAATAAGCTTAACCCGACCGATAAGGAATTGCCGCCGACAGAGACCAAGCCTACCGGTTTCTATGAAGCAAAGAAGATCGAAGAAGAGCAGGTTTACAAAGGCCCCACAAATATTTACTATAAGCTTGACGACCGGAAGGTTTCCTACCTGCCGATACCTGTGTATAAGTGCAAGGGAGGAGCCACGGTACAGGTTGATATACGTGTAGGGCAGCGTGGTAAAGTAGAAACGGTCAGCATAAATGGAACCGGCACGGATACCCGGGATAACTGCTTTCTTGATGCAGCAAAGGAAGCAGCGCTAAAAACGAGGTTCAGTTACAGCACCTCGGCCCCGCTTCTCCAGCAGGGGCATATCATTTACCACTTTGTTGCTCAATAGGAAATAAAAAAAGCCGCTCCTGAGGAACGGCTTTTTTTTATTACATTAAGCTATTACGCGTTTTTAAAAGCTTTAAGTCCGGCGAAGACTGCAGATTTACCCAGCTGACGCTCGATGCGCAGCAGCTGATTAAACTTGGCAATTCTTTCACCACGGCATCCTGAACCGGTTTTGATATGGCCGGCATTGGTGGCAACTGCCAGATCAGCGATGGTGGTATCTTCAGTTTCACCCGAGCGGTGTGAAATGAAATAGTAATATCCGTTACGGCGAGCCAGTTCGATAGTTTCAAGGGTTTCTGACAGGGTACCAATCTGGTTCAGCTTAATGAGTATGGAGTTCGCAGCTGATTTATCAATGCCTTCCTGAAGGATGGCTTTATTGGTGCAGAAAAGGTCATCTCCCACAAGCTCGATCCTGCCTCCCAGTTCCTTGTTAAGCTTCTGCCAGCCGGTCCAGTCAGTCTCTGCTAATCCGTCTTCAATTGAAACAATCGGGTACTTTTCAACCCAACTCTTCCAGAGGGCGATCATCTCATCAGATGTCCGGGCAGATTTATCTGATTTGGTGAAATGATATTTGCCATCCTGAAACATCTCGCTGACTGCGGGATCCAAACAAATGGAAATGTCCTTGCCAGGTTTGAAACCAGCTTTAACGATCGCTTCAAGAATTACATCCATGGCTTCTTCATTGGATTTCAAGTCTGGTGCATAGCCGCCTTCATCGCCGATTCCCGTTGAGTATCCTTTACCCTTCAAAACGGTTTTTAACGCATGGAAAGTGTCAACACCCATCTGGATGGCGGTTGCAAAATCCGGGGCATTATGCGGAGCGATCATGAATTCCTGAAAATCAACGCTGTTCTGAGCATGTGCACCGCCGTTGATTACGTTCATCGCAGGAACCGGTATTACACAGGCATTGGTGCCCCCAATGTAGCGGTACAAGGGAAGGCCAACACTCTTTGCTGCAGCATGCGCAACGGCCAGGGATACGCCAAGAATGGCATTGGCACCGAGCTTTGCTTTATTATGAGTTCCATCCAGGTCAATCATCGTGTAATCCAGGTGCCTCTGTTCGTAGGCGCACATGCCGATAACCGCCGGTGCAATAATTGAATTGACGTTTGAAACAGCCTTCAGAACCCCTTTGCCGCGATAACGGGATTTGTCTTCATCCCTGAGTTCTACGGCTTCTTTTTCTCCGGTGGAGGCACCCGACGGAACAATGGCGCTTGCACTGATTCCATTTTCCAATTTTACTTCCACTTCAACGGTGGGATTGCCTCTGGAGTCAAGAACCTCCTGGGCGTGTACTTTTGAGATCTTCATTTTATAAATTATTGATATACAGTTATTTGTAATTACTGTTAGCGAATGCACAAAGATAGTTATAATCCTGTTCGGATCAAATAAAAAGTGCCTTTCCTTGTTGGTGCTATTGTACCTCTTTCTCCCTTTCCCTGAAGTCTGAAGTCCAGATGGTCTCCCCTGCCCCAAGGTCATAGGAACACTTTCTTGCAAGTACAAACAGATAGTCCGAAAGCCGGTTTATATATCGGATTAATAGGGGATCCACATCAATCTCGCTGCCCAACCTGATCATCATTCTCTCTGCCCGTCTGCAAACTGTTCTTGCCACATGACACTGGGCCACAAGCAGATGTCCGGCAGGTAATATGAAATTCTTTAAAGGCGGCATTAAGTCGAGCATCCGGTCCATCGCCAGTTCCAGGTCTGCAATATCCTCGTCCAGGATTTTCGGAAGCTTTTCCAGAAATTTCGGGTCGTCAACCGCCAGAGTAGATGAAACAATGAAAACCCTGTTTTGAATAGCAGTCAGGCGCTGTTTCTCAAGTGGATCCGGAATGCCGGATTGGATGACGCCCAGGTGTGCATTCAATTCGTCAATGGTTCCATACGCTTCAAGCCGCGGATGATCTTTTCTGATGCGGGTGCCGCTGGCCAGGGAGGTGTCCCCTTTGTCGCCGGTGCGCGTGTATACTCTCATAATCAAATTTTTACATAATTTACCTGATCAGGATGAAGCGGGCACTGTGCGATCCTGCTGTGCGATCCTGCACGGTAAGAATATAGGTTCCTGCTGAATAGTCAGCACCGGAAAGATCCATTTCAAGCTGGCCGGAAGTCCGGGTAACAGGCGGAGCGACACAAAAAGTCCCATCGATCTTCATCAATTTGACCTTTACGTCCGGAGCCATGTCCGGATAGCTTATTCTGATGTGCCGGCTCGCCGGGTTCGGATAAACGGATAGCGGAAACACAGTAACAGGCATTGTCTCCGCAATTCCTGAAAACTGTGAATCCGGCAAATCAATATTTACTAAAGAATGGTTAGTTTTTTTTGCAAACGTAACTTTACCCGAGGTCAGAATGGTGGCTGACGCAATATCAGCAGTGGTGCCGAGGATAAGACTAACATCATAATATCTCAGGTTAGCAGGGACCTCACTATAATCAATCCTGATCTCCATCAGGTTTCCGCTTGTCTGAACAGAGGTTTTGATCTTGTCCCGCACGAGCATGTAATCAACAATTTCCGCCGTGTTGGCAAACCAACCGTTGTCCCTTCCATGGTAACCATACTCAGACTCAAGATACTCCATGTAACCTTTAAAGACAGGGAATTCCAAAGAGCCGCCCGGATTCGTATAAGTGACCCGATGGGTGAATTCATTCCACCATTTTTGTTTATCGGGTCCGGTGGTTGAAACCCATGCGGTAATCTGATTTCTCAGTGATGCAAGGTTATCATCGCTACTGTTGATATGATTGCGCCAGAATACCGGCTTGGGCAAAGAAACAGGCAGGGTTACATCGGCGCCATTGCCAGAATTGGAATAGGCATAATCACTGGTAATGCAGGAAATATATCCAAAGGTAAATGCAGGCTCAATGTATCGGGTATCACCTGAGGGTGGAACACAGTAACGAAAGTCTATTCCGGTTTTACTCTTGAAAACCTCATGGTTGGATTGAAGCTGCCAAATAAAATCGACTGGTTGGGTTGAGGTTGTATGACTATAGCTGTGGTTGTAAAAATCCCATCCGGCCTGATACATCAGGTTTACCTGGGCGTAGGTCAGATAGCCGGGTGTCCCGTTGTGGATATCAAGACCTGCGCTATTTACCGTAAACCATGAAATGCCAGCAGTAAAAGGAATTTTAGTGCCACACCCGTCGGTGAAAAACAGTCCGGGATAAGTCTGCTTGTCAACCTCGCAGTATCCCCCTTTAAGTAAGGGAAATGCTAAAGTGTAGGCATCATCCAGCCCATCATCGAGAGTAAAGCTGAAAGCGAATTCCTTGTTGAACTTTAGAACCGCGGGATCAATTTTGGTTGAGGAGCTGATGGGTGAAAGAAAGGTCAGGCGGATCGTAACTTGTTTCTGCTGTGCATTTAGAGCTGCAGTCGGGAGGAAGTTAAATCCTAACAGGAGAAGCCAGATATTTAATGAGGATCTAGTAACCATAGTTCCCCATTTTAAACACTTTCAACATTTATGAGTACCGGCCTTCCTTTTTTGAAACGCTGAACCAGACAGGATATTTGTTCAGGATGGTAGATTTCTGAGCGAACCTGCCAATCCTGGGGCTTTATCTTAACGGTTTGCTGAAACATGTCCTCCACGGTTATAACTGCTTCAACCCGGCCAAACAGATCAATTGTTTTCTCCAGGCCCACAAACTTGAATGGATAGGTCTCGCCAATCTTGTAATAAGGATGGATGGGTTCAATGAGACACTCACCGTTTGGCTTATACTTTACCAAAGTTGCTTCAATCTCCTGGCCAGGCTTCATCCCGTAATGAATGAAATCCATGACCGGCAGGCGATGAAAATTCCCGATGGTATCCTTGAGGATATAAAACTGCTCGTTTAGGAAAGTCTTGATATCCTGAATTCTGAAGGTATAATTCTGGCCTGTTTTTAAGGTCATGAACCTGCTGGTCATGGCCGGTAAAGATAAAACCAATTCTCCCTTTTTAATCCGGTCAACCCGGCAAGCGAGATGCGAATAGCCGATTTCAATATCGTCGGCTTTATCAATCGGACAAGCCCATTCCAGTCCGTGCAAGTCCTTCACCCAGGCAACCATCTGAGGCTTTCCGATAAAACTCTCCTGCTCGGTAATTCTTAAAACGAGAAAATCATAGCGTTCGCCAATCTTGTAATAGGGATGGTCAGGTTCCAGGAAAATCTTGCCGGAACAATTGATTTTATCTATGGTACAATTGATCACCTGTCCGATTTTCAAGTGGTAATTAAGATAAAACAGCTCTGGTAACAGGTATTTTTTCTGATCGGGACCGATCAGGATGAAATTGACCTCATCGGTTCCGGGTAAAACCAGCTTATTCGAAATAGTAAACTGGAACCGCTGTCCTTCTTTAAAAATTATCTCGTCTGGCATATTTCACAACTCCCATGGAGGATGTAAATATGCGAAAAATTGACCTAAACGTTAGCGAAATTTTCGATCCTCCGGACCACTGTAGGAGATTCTCCGGATCCGATAGTCCTCGTTTTCATCAAATAACAGTACCATGGATGCTTCCTGGTTGTCCTTCAACTGCAGAACATCGAGGGTGATAATCCGGTTGTCATATAACCGTATCTGACGTACCTTGACTGCCCCGGATTTATTCTGCAGACTCTGTAAGGAATCCACAAGGGCATCATTGCTGTACTTCTTAATCATTTGGCTTGCAATGTCCTGCTTTATGAAATTCCTGAAATCGGTATCAGAACCATTCGCCAGGAGATCCAGAAAATTCCGTGTTAAGGTGCCGATCCGGTTATTTGGAAGTGTATCCAGACAGACCGTTTTCCTCCCAACCAAGTCGGGTTTTTGGGGATACTTGAACACGGATTTTGCCAATTCTGACGCAAGCAGGTCGTTTCCATCCCTGAAGCGGTTCGACAGGACAATAATGGTTATGTCCTCCTTAATATACCGAAGGAAATCGGCAAAAAACATACCGTTCCAGCCGTTATGTGCTATTACTTCAGTATTATAAACCGATTTTACGATCAACCAGCCATAGCCGGAGGCAGAATTTCCCCAGGCCTGGACCGCCGGTTCGGGGTAATAGTATTGTTTTTTGGATTTCTCATCCAGAATGTCATTTCCCAGAAGAGCCAAATGCCACGCATACAGATCAGTAGCTGTACTGAGCATACCGCCGCTGGCCCTTCGGGTCCACGACGGCCCGTCATCCAGCCAGCCTGAATCCATCGGCTTGCCCCAGTCATTACAGAATCTGTATCCATGAGCCACAACCGAATTAGCCCAGTCGGGGGTTCTGTAACCGGTTCTCTTCATTCCTGCCGGTTTGAAAAGATATTGATGGATAAAGGCCTCGTAATCCATACCCGTTATGATTTCAATCAGAACTCCCAGAATATTATACCCGGCGTGGGAATAATTCGACCTGCCTGTTGGTTTTTTATCAATAGTTGTCTGCCTGAACCGGTTGAGAAGTTCATCGCGGGTAATGATTTCCGTATTTGACCCGAAATCAAAAGGCAAACCCGATGTGTGCGTCAAAAGCTGATGAAAAGTGATGGAACCGAGCTCAGTAGGCAAACCTGGTATGTACTTCGAAATGCTGTCAGAAACAGTTAGTTTGCCCATCATCTGGAGCTTGAGGATGGCGGCCCCGGTGAATTGTTTGGTGATTGAACCGATATTATAAACAACATCAGGATTATTGGGTATTCCCAGCTCTTCATTTGCCATTCCGTAGCACTTAATCAAAGGGGCTCCGGCGGGTGTTTTAACCAGGACCGTTCCACTGAATCCATTCTCTCCTTCCCCATCGAGGTACCTGTCAATGGTCTGCAATACGGGATCTTCAGGATGGCTGGCACCGTTCTCACGCACGGTGCAGGCAGATGCAACCAGGAGAACGGAACCTACGGTTAAGGAAAGAAAGAGATTATACTTTTTCACGATTCAAAAATACCAACGGAACCGACAACGAGGCGTGAAAAAAAGTGCAAAAAACTTAAAAGATGTTAAACTGGTTTCAAGTCACCTATTTATCAAGCTTCCCGGTCGATTTCCTTGTAACCTTTAGAGCATCAAGCGCCATGCGGCTATATAAAGACGTAACCGTTTCGCTGCACTCCTGCGGTGATTTGGCATGAATAAGAAGCAGCTTTTTTTCCAGGGAAGCTTGTGTGGAAAGCAACTTTCGCTCCGGCTTGAGGTGTATTTTCCGGACAAACTCAATATTCGGTCCGTAGGAAGCATTCATCAGGTCTGAGAAATTAACGAACGCCCAAAAAGCGTGCTGATTATTCCTTTCATGAATGTCGGTCGGAGGATTATAATGATCCTGGATGGAGGTGAGATATCCGGGTCTACTGAAAGCATCTGGAAAATCAGTTGTACCTGCATACAAAGGAATGAAAGGCTGCAGATCAGGCCACTGGGGAGCAAGCCACATCACGCAACCGAGGTCAACCGGCATCCAGTTCCTCAATTCGGTTACAAATCCATAAACAGTTCCATTGCCACAGATCATTGAACCATTTAATTTGTATGGGCTGCCATTGTTGTAGTTGTCGCTTTTATCCAGGACGGTTCCTTCATGATGGTTCCTCAGTAGCCCCATTAAAAAGGTCTTGGTCACTGGTTTATCCGGTTTGAAAGAGAAAGGGAAATCATCCTTTATCTGAAATGCGGTTTCAAAAAGGTGGTAAGCTGCCCAGGCGCGGTTTACGTTCCCGGGATTGGAGATACTGTTTTTAGCCGCATAGGCTTTTCTGAAGTTGAACGGGCCATCAACGGATGGATTGTACCAGCCCCTGGAAACTGCATAGTCAATTAGGTCGGGACATGATAGAAAGTTTTCCATGTCGTTGAGGTTTACCTCGGCTATGGTGTAATTGTTTGGAAGGACCATTACCTGATCGTCCGGAATACGCTGAGCAACCCAATGCTTTCCTTTTACGACGGCCAAAGCCCAGGCTTCGTTGGGATCAGCAATGCAATAGGTGCGGCCGGACCCGGTATATCCAAACTGCTCAATCAGCATACCTGCCATTACAACTGCATCCCTGGCTGATACGGCTCTCTCAGCCATCAGTTGGCGCAGATTATAGCCGATACCGCCATTGGTTATGTCAGGCTTGTCTTCGCGTGAGGAACAGGAATTGGAGCCGATGCAAACTCCGTATTCATTAAGGTAGGAATCAGAAAAATCCATTCCCGGTATTTCAAGCCAGATGTATTTACCGGTAAAGGGATATTGCCCTACCAGGGCTCCACCTTTCAGCTGAAATTCTGATCCTTCAGTATATTCTTTTCGTGGTACAACATACCAGTTAACCAACTGCTTTCCGTAGTCATCTTCATTGTGGGCAAAGAGAACAGCGCCATCTGCGCTTGCCTTTTTTCCAACCAGGACTGTAAAACAGTTGTAATCATCCTGTGCAGGAAGAACGGCAGTTGCCAGGGCAAAAAACAGGACTAAAAGAAATGACGCCTTTTTCATTTTTGTGCCTCCTATTAATTATTGTCTTCTAAACCTTTAAATCAGGATTTCTTTGCCAGGGATTTAAGAATCCTTGACAGCAAGCCGGGACCTTCATATATAAAGCCCGTATAGAGTTGTACCAGGGTTGCCCCCGCATCAAGCTTTTCGTTTGCATCGTCCTCATTCATAAGCCCCCCGGAGCCAATAATTGGAAAATCCCTGCCTAATCGCTGGTGAAGATACCGGATTATTTCTGTGGAAACTTCACGCAGTGGTGAACCACTTAGACCGCCCTGACCGAGGCTGGCAATATAATCATCCCGATAGTCAAGGTTGAATCGCCGGATACTGGTATTGGTTGCAACCAGCCCGTCAATCCTGGTTTCCCTAACCACTTCGATTACTTCATCCAGCTGAATTTCCGATAAATCCGGAGAAATCTTCAGAAGTACCGGCTTTACGATTCCCTGATTCAAGCGGATAGCGAGCAGCCGGTTAAGAATTCTCGAGAGATCATCTTTGTTTTGAAGTTTACTAAGATCCTTGATATTCGGGCAACTTACATTAACAACGAAATAATCAACATAGGGATAAAGGCCCTCAAAGCATACAGCAAAATCCTCAACCGCCTTTTCGTTGGGAGTGGTGGTATTCTTACCGATATTCCCGCCAATGATCAGATCTTTCGGGCGATTTCTGAGTCGTTTTGCAATAACATCAAGGCCTTCGTTATTGAATCCCATCCTGTTGATCAGGGCAGAACTTCGGGTTAACCTGAAAAGCCTTGGTTTAGGATTTCCCCCCTGAGGAAGTGGAGTGACTGTTCCAATCTCGACAAAAGCAAAACCCATGTTCCTGAGAAATCGGATCGCCCTGGCATTTTTATCAAGTCCCCCGGCAATGCCAACCGGATGTTTGAACTTCAGTCCGAACGCCTCAACTCTCTGATTGAAATAAACAGGTCGGTGGACTAGCCTGAAGAAATATCCCGTGGAAGGTAGAAGCCTGAAAAAGAAGAAAAGAATTTTGTGGATGGTTTCCGCAGAAAAAAGAAATAATATGGGGCGGAGCAATTTCTGATAGAACATACTTGTCTCGTATTACCTGAGACAAAAATACCGATTTCAATTAAGAAAGTCTATTTGTCGTTTTCCGGTGGGAGGAACTCGGCATAGGTTTGGTCGCTGTAAAAAATCAAAACCTTATGGACCAACTTATTGGCTTTTTCCACTGTTATAACTTGTTTTTCAATCGGTTCCGGTGCTATGGGTGTGGTCCGCTCCGGTTTTGGTTCTGGAATCTTCTCTGGGGCCGGGTCAAAGATCGACAATTCTCTAACAGGCTGGCTATAAGTTTTTTGTTCATCATGGTAAATAGAACCTGTTCCCAATAGCAGCCAATCCGAATTTAGATTGGGAAAATTCTGGAGCGTCTTTACAACAAAATCCAGGCTGGGATTATTCCGGCCATTCAGAATATGGGACATGCTGCTTCTCTGAACCCCGATTGCATCAGCAAACGAACCTGAAGTTAATCCCTCTTTCAGTATGAGTTCCTTGATACGATTGACCATATGACAAATGTAAATCTTAGATTGTAATTCACAAAATACAATTGTCAATTGTCACTAATTACAAATAGAAATTATGAGATACATTTGTTAAATTCACAGTTCACAATTATAAATTCATGTATTATCAGTGCAGGTTTTTAGAATCTTAAAGCGATTTATAACCAATTTCGGATCGGTCTCTGCGATTGACTATTCCGATATAAATACGACCTGTTGTTCGCAGATGTTAAACAGTTATAATGTAATAATTTACCAATAACAATCGCGAATCCGATTCATTTATGCGGTCAAAGCCTGTGCCTGGACTTGCTTTTAGGAATATTTTGCAGAGATTAGTTTATCTACTTACCACTAATATGATGGTAATCAAACTAATAAATAATAATATTGATCAAAAAACTGGTAAAACCCCCGATTTTAAAGGGATTTTCGACTATCGATTAATTCTATAATTGAAATTAAGAGTTGTAAAATACTGATTATCTGTTTAATAGAATGTTTCACCCTTCTATGAAATTTTTAATTCATTTGCATTTACATATAGCAATGAATTGACTAAAGTGGATTCACAATATACCTATGCAAATTGTGAAATTGTAAACTCTAGGTGATGATATTGAATTGTTATTTGTAAACTCAATGTGTTATTTTGTAACGGTATTGGTGGAATCTTACCAAATATGACGTTACCCCCTCAGGAATCTGCAGCATCCGTACATTTTTCCATACCGGAGTGAAATTTTAAAATCCTGGAGGGGTATTAAACAAAAAAAACAGGCGTAAGTGCCTGTTTTTCTGTGCTTGAGCGGGAAACGGGATTCGAACCCGCGACCCTCAGCTTGGGAAGCTGATGCTCTACCCCTGAGCTACTCCCGCTAGTTGAGATGCAAAAGTAAAAACCTTAGCTGATTTATTGACTTCAACGGAAAATTTTTCCATGGATGAGTTATACATAAATCTTAGGCTGAATTTCTCCAGTTGAGATTAAGGTAATATTTAAAGCAAGGGCTCTCATTTCATCTTCACCCGGAAAAACTCTTACAGGAGCAATCCAGGCTATACGGTAAGTGAGGAGCTGAATGAAAAGATCGTTAAAAGCAATGCCGCCGGTAACCAGGATTGCATCAACCCTGCCTTTGAGGACCACACTGCCCGACCCTATTTCTTTGGCCACCTGGTATGCCATAGCCTCATATACTTCCCGGGCAAACGTGTCGCCGTTTTTAATTCTCTCCTCTACTTCATTGGCGGCGCTGGTTCCAAGGTAGGCCACCAATCCTCCTTTACCTACAATCATTTTCCGGATCTCATCCTGTGAATACTCATTGCTGAAGCACAGATCAATTAATTGGCCTACCGGGACCGTGCCGGCTCTTTCAGGAGAAAAGGGACCTTCTCCGTCAAGTCCCTGATTAACATCCACGACCCTTCCTTTTTCATGAACCCCTACAGTGATTCCACCACCCAAATGGGCGACAATAAGATTCAGATCCTCATATTTCCGATTAATCGAACTGGCATAGGTTCGGGCAACAGCCTTCTGATTGAGTGCATGAAACACGGAAATCCTGGAGAATTTCGGGTGTCCGGAAAACCGGGCGACATCCTCCAATTCATCAACTACTATAGGATCTGCGATGAATGCTTTTGCACCGGGGATTGAAGATGCCAGGTCATGTGCAATGAGGGCGCCCAGGTTGCTGGCATGTTCGATTCCCGATATATTGGTCAGATCGCGTATCATGGCTTCATTGACTTCGTAAACACCGGATTCAATAGGCTTAAGAAAGCCTCCCCGGCCAACCACAAAGGAAAAGCCTTCAATAGCAATACCGGCCGCTTCGAGTTCTTCCAGAATGTGGTTCTTTCGGAATTCGAACTGATCCGCCACCCGGTTGAAAGGTTTCAACTCCTCCGGGCTATGTCGGATTGTCTTTTGATAAACCGGACGATTGTTTTGAAAAACAGCAATTTTTGTGGAAGTGGATCCTGGATTGATCACTAAAATTTCAATGGGTTTCATCCGGGGAAGTGTTGCTGATTACACAATATCAATAGCTGTTGCGAGCAGGAGACTGTTATATTTAGCATCTTCCGAATCTGAACGGGAAGTCAGTACAACAGGTGCTGAAGCTCCTAGTACTACTGAGGCGACTCTGGCATCCGTGAGGAAGGCTAATGTTTTGTAGAAGACATTCCCTGCTTCAATATCGGGCATGAGTAAAAGATCTGCATCACCGGCAACTTCGCTCACAATCCCCTTATGTTCGGCACTCTCGAGGCTGATAGCGTTATCAAGGGCCATAGGCCCGTCAACAATGCAGTTCTGAATCAGGCCTTCACGATTTCGCCGGACCAGGATAGCGGCATCAACAGTTGCCGGCATTTGATCAAATACCTTCTCAACAGCAGCAATAACGGCAACCTTTGGCTTGGCCAGGCCCATGTTGTTCAGGTATTCCACTGAATTATTCAGGATGGCCTCTTTGGCTTTTACATCGGGTGCAATATTGATGGCAACATCCGTAACCGCCAGGAGTTTGTGATAGGCAGCAATTTCAAAAAGTGCAAAATGCGAAAGAAGGTCACCTTTTCGCAAACCCCATTCCTTGTTGAGGACACCTTTAAGTAGTTGTGCGGTTCCGCAGGATCCTTTCATTAAAATCTGAGCATATCCGTCATGTATAAGCCTTACTGCCTTTTCAACAGCAAGGTCCAGGTTCTCTTCATGAAGAATTTCTACCGAGTCCAGGTTAAACCCGATTGAAGCGGCTTTTTTTACGATATCAGGGCGATCACCGACCAGAACCGGGGTAATCAGTCCGGCAGCGGCTGCATCCCTCACAGCCATTAGGGCATAAAGGTCCTGTGCAGCCGCCAGAACCAGCTTTTTGCGGCTATTCCGGGATTTTACCCTTTCCCCGAGATCTGAGATTCTTGTAAGCATTCTCCTCAACAAATTAGCTTCAATCGATGATCTGAATTACATTGCAGATACTATACGCTGAGTATCTTCTGCAATAACAAGTTCTTCGTTGGTCATTACGGCCATGACTTTAACCATGGACCCTGGTTTGGTGAGCAAAAGATCTTTACCCCTCTTTCCTGCATTTAACTCAGAATCAAAATCAACACCGAGGTAAGTAAGGTTTTTGCAGACCGCTTCCCGGGTTTCCGGACCATTTTCGCCGATTCCACCGGTGAAGAGAATCAGGTCCACGCCGTTCATGGCTGCAGCATAGGCGCCGATATATTTTATCACCCTGTAATGGTACATGTTAAGGGCGAGCTGGGCTCTTTTGTGCCCGTTGTTCCAGGCTTCGTTTTCAATTTCCCGCATGTCGGAGGAAACCCCGGAAACACCAAGCATTCCGCTATGCTTGTTGATCAGGGTATTTGCAGTCTGCTGGTCGATCTCTTCCTTATCCATGATAAAGGTAAGAACCCCAAGGTCCAGATCTCCTGTGCGGGTTCCCATGATCAATCCTTCCACCGGCGTGAATCCCATTGAAGTGTCAACCGATTTACCGTTCTCTATGGCGTCAACGGAAGCTCCGTTACCCAGATGGCAGGAAATGATCTTCAGATTGTGAAAATCCAGCCCCAGTATTTTAGTGGCCTTTTGGGCAACATACCGATGAGAAGTTCCATGAAATCCATAACGGCGAATCTTGTATTTCTTGTATAGCGAATATGGGATGCCGTACATAAAGGCATAATCAGGAATGGTCTGGTGAAAGGAGGTGTCGAAAACTGCAACTTGCGGAAGTCCGGGAATCAGCTGGGCCATTGCATCAATTCCCTTCATGTTTGCCGGATTGTGGAGCGGAGCGAGTTCAAATAATTTTGCGATTTCCGTATGCACCATTTCATCAATAAAGGCTGAATCCGAAAAGTTTTCTCCGCCATGGGCCACACGGTGTCCGGCAGCCTGTATCTCATTAAGGCCTTTTAAGCACCCGTGATTCTTACTGGTTAAAACTCCCAGAATATATTCAATACCGGATTGATGATCCAGGATCTCACCCTCGAGTGTCACTTTTTGACCATCTGCCTTAGTATGCTTCAGAAAGGATCCCTTAAGACCGATTTTCTCAACAATACCCTTTGCCATAACACTCTCATCGGTCATGTCCCAAAGCTGATATTTTATGGATGAACTACCGCAGTTCAAAACAAGTATCTTCATGATAAACTAATTAATAGGTTGAGATTTCGATCCGTTTGCCGTTGCTGTCATATTTATAAAAGCCTTCCCCGGTAACACGGCCCAGGCGGTTAGCCCTGACAAGTCTTTTAAGCAGTGGTGAAGCCTTGTATTTCATGTCTCCAAATTCGTTATAAAGGTTTTCCAGCCAACGGGCGACCTTATCGAGCCCGATTTTATCGGCGAGTTCAAACGGACCCATACCCAGGCCAAGGCCGGTTCGGACAGCTGTGTCAATGTCCTCCATTTTTCCGACTCCTTCCATATAGATCTCGCAAGCTTCGTTAATGAGGGTTGCAAATAGCCTGACGGACATCAAACCCGGACTTTCCACAACCGGAATCATTTTCTTGCCAATCAGTCTTACAAACTTTTTGACGTTGTCGTAAGTAATGTCTGAGGTATAGAGGCCTCGGGCAACTTCAACGATATTGGCCCCCGGATTTGAAGTTGAGAAATGAAGGCTGACGCATCGATCCTTATACTTCAGTTCCGATGACAGCTCAGTGGTGACAATCGTGGTTGAATTGGTTGCAATAATGGTGGAGGGATCCACGAACTCTTCTATGCGTTTAAAAATCTCTTTCCTGAGGCTGACCCGTTCCTCACGGCTCCGGCTCTTGATAGCCTCAACCACAAGGTCGCATCCTGCCAGATCCTTGCAGTGAATGGACCCTTTGATGCGGTTCATGATTCCCCTCTTTTCACCCTGAGTCATTCCCCAGTGGTTGATCATGTTATCCAGTTCCGCTTCAATACCGTGTATCGCTGCGTCAATTTTCTCCTGGTCCAGCTCAACAAAAATCACTTCGATACCACTGACCGAAATCATCCTGATGATAGTCTGGCCAACGGTTCCTGCACCCACCACGCCAACCTTTGAAAATTGCGTTTTGTTCCGGTCTTTTTTGCTCAGAGCATATTGTTCTATGCTTTCAACTAAATCTGCCATAATATTTTAATTCGATTAATGCGTTCAGAAACTTCCGGCTGCCTGGTTAGCGGTGATTGCTACAAGATTTACAATATCACTTACCGAGCATCCCCTTGACAGGTCATTGATTGGTGCTGCCATTCCTTGCAAAACAGGTCCCACTGCCTCCGCATTGGCTAGCCGCTGTACCAGTTTATAAGCAATATTGCCTGATTCAAGCGACGGGAAAACCAGCACATTGGCCCTACCGGCAATCGGGCTGTCCGGACATTTTTTTCTTCCGATGGATTCCACAATAGCAGCATCTGCCTGTAACTCTCCGTCAAAAAGGAACTGCGGTGCCATCTCTTGTGCCATTTTGGTTGCAGCGGCAACTTTATCAACCATTTCATGCTGGGCACTGCCCTTTGTAGAAAAGCTGAGCAAGGCAACCCTAGGCTCTATCTGCGCTATATCACGTGCAGTCTGGGCGGTACAGACAGCTATTTCTGCCAATTCCCGGGCGGTAGGGTTTGGGTGAACGGCGCAGTCTGCAAAAACCATCAAACCGTTTTCTCCCCACTGTGGATCCGGCATAATCATAAGGAAAGCTCCCGAAACCACAGAAATCCCAGGTATAGTCTTAACATATTGAAAGGCCGGCCTTAATACATCACCTGTGGAATTGTTCGCACCGGCAACCTCACCATCTGCATCCCCCGCCTTAATCATAAGGGTGGCCAGATAAAGCGGATTGCCAAGGAGGCGAATCGCTTCGTCTTTGGTCATGCCCTTGCTCTTTCTCAATTCAACCATAAGATTGGCATACTCTTCTTTTTTTGGATGATCCCTGGGATCAATGATGACAGCCCTTTCAATGTTTTTAAGACCATATTTTGCGGCTTCCCGCATAACCACATCCCGGTTCTCTGTCAGGTAAATCTGGGCTATTCCTTCTTCAATCAGAATATCAGCTGCCTTTAGTGTTCGCTCTTCCCATGCTTCAGGTAAAACAATACGCTTATTAAATTTCTTGGCATTTGTTTTGATATTTTCCAGTAAATCCATGTCAATCAATAATTTAGGTGATGATTTTTGAATCAGCAAATATAGCCAAAAAAGAGCGGCGGGATTCTTTTATACGCATGATTTTTGTCAGTTTCCAGACTTTTCTACTTTAGTGGATTCATTATCTTTATTGTCCCGGATCGCCATTTGATTAATTTGTTAAACCAAAAACAGTTGCCATGACGTATGACATTGATATGATCAGTAAAATTTATCAGGCTTATCCTGAAAGAGTTAACCAAATCAGGCTCCTTTTAGGGAAGCCTTTAACTCTGATTGATAAGATTTTATACTCTCATGTTTATAGTCCCCTGCCCGATCAGCCTTTCAAACGCGGAAACGATTATGCTGAGTTTGCCCCGGACCGGGTAGCCATGCAGGATGCCACCGCCCAGATGGCCTTGCTGCAGTTTATGCAGGCGGGGAAGGCGAAAACTGCTGTACCTTCAACCGTCCATTGTGACCACCTGATTCAGGCAAAGCTTGGAGCGGCAGCAGATCTTAAGAATGCCTATGAAACAAACAGGGAGGTATTCGATTTCCTTTCCACCGTCTCCAACAAGTATGGAATTGGTTTCTGGAAACCTGGCGCGGGTATCATACACCAGGTTATTCTTGAAAACTATGCATTTCCCGGAGGGATGATTATCGGGACAGATTCTCATACCGTGAATGCCGGCGGACTGGGAATGATTTCAATCGGTGTCGGTGGTGCCGATGCGGTTGATGTAATGGCTGGCATGGCCTGGGAGCTGAAATTCCCAAAATACATAGGGGTAAAACTCACCGGAAAACTGAGCGGCTGGACATCCGCAAAGGACGTGATTCTTAAAGTGGCAGGCATCCTTACTGTTAAAGGGGGCACGGGTTACATACTTGAATATTTTGGTGATGGAGCGCATTCCATCTCGGCAACCGGAAAGGGTACCATTTGTAACATGGGGGCTGAAATCGGTGCAACGACCTCACTTTTTGGTTACGACAAAAAGATGGCTGCTTACCTGGTCGCAACGGGCAGGAACGATGTGGCATCGCAGGCTGATGCCATTGCCTCTCACCTCGATGGGGACCCGGAAGTATATGCAAACCCGGAGCGGTTTTTCGATCAGGTTATTGAAATCGATCTGGATACGCTGGAGCCCCATATTAATGGTCCGTTTACGCCTGACAAAGCATGGCCGCTTTCGGAATTCGCGGCAGCCGTAAGAAACAACGGATACCCCGCCAGGCTGGAGGTTGGATTGATCGGATCCTGCACAAACTCGTCGTACGAAGACTTGACCCGGTCTGCTTCCATAGCCCGTCAGGCAATACGTAAAAACCTCAGGGTAAAATCGGAATTCACCATCACTCCGGGATCCGAGCTTGTACGTTCAACCATTGAAAGAGATGGTCTGATTGATGATTTTGAATCCATCGGCGGAACTGTTCTTGCCAACGCCTGCGGGCCTTGCATTGGCCAGTGGGCCCGGCATAATTCTGATAAACAGGAAAAGAATTCCATCATAACCTCATTCAACCGGAACTTCGTTGGCCGCAACGACGGAAACCCCAACACCTATGCATTTGTGGCATCCCCGGAGATTGTTACGGCACTGGCTATAGCGGGTGACCTGACTTTTAATCCAATGAAGGATACTCTGATT
>MEOR01000063.1:34909-37462 GCA_001769295.1 Bacteroidetes bacterium GWF2_49_14
ACTTGATGAACCCGCCGGAATCGAGCTTCCGGTATCAGGTTTTTATGTGGAGGACAATGGCTACCAGGGTCCTGCAGCTGACGGGTCGGTCATCAGGATCGTTGTAGATGAGAAATCCGAAAGACTTCAGCTACTGGAGCCCTTTAAGGCCTGGGATGGCAAGGATATTCTGGGTTTGCGCCTTCTTATCAAAGCGGAAGGGAAATGTACGACGGATCATATTTCAATGGCCGGCAAATGGCTCCGGTTTCGCGGACATCTGGAAAACATATCCAATAACCTGCTGATAGGGGCTGTCAATGAATTCAATAAATCAGCCAATCAGGTAAAGAACCAGCTAACCGGTGAATATATGGAAGTTCCTGCCTCAGCCCGAAGGTACAAAGCGGAGGGATTGGGGTCAATAGTCATCGGTGATGAGAACTATGGTGAAGGATCCTCAAGGGAACATGCCGCGATGGAGCCCCGTCATTTAGGTGTAAGGGCTATTCTCGTGAAATCCTTTGCCCGGATCCATGAGACAAACCTTAAAAAGCAGGGTATGCTTGCGTTGACATTCGCGGATAAAAATGATTATGCGAGAATACTGGAGGATGACACTTTCGATATAACCGGACTGGAAACTTTTTCACCCGGCATCCCCCTGGAGCTTATCATCCGCCATTCCAACGGATTAACAGAGAAAATACAGGTCAACCATACTTACAATCAAAACCAGATTGAATGGTTTAAAGCCGGTTCCGCACTTAACCTCATTAAAAAACAACAGGCGTGATGTTTAAGTATCGAATTATTTAAAAATCTATATATTTACAGATACTAACATTAATCGGTTTCATGGAGCGAATACACGTTGTAAATCAGGTTGTTGAGATGGATGGTGACGAGATGACCCGTGTCATCTGGAAGATGATCAAGGATCGGTTGATTCTGCCCTTTGTAGATCTTAAGATCGAGTATTTCGATCTTGGGATTGAACACCGGGATGAAACAGATGATCGTGTTACGGTCCAGGCTGCTGAAGCAATCCTGAAATGCGGTGTTGGAATCAAATGTGCGACAATAACTCCTGATGAGGCACGGGTTGAGGAGTTTGGCCTGAAAAAGATGTGGAAAAGTCCGAATGGAACTATCCGTAATATCCTCGGTGGAACGGTTTTTCGCGAACCGATTCTCATCAGTAACATTCCCAGGCTCGTACCGGGCTGGACACAGCCTATCTGCATCGGCAGACATGCATTCGGGGACCAGTATCGGGCAACAGATTTCGTTGTAAAAGGCAAAGGCAAACTTACGATCACTTTCACTCCCGATAAGGGGGAGCCCGTGATCAGAGAAGTATATAATTTCGATGATGACGGCATTGCAATGGCCATGTACAACACGGATGAATCAATCACCGGGTTTGCACACTCCTGCTTTAACATGGCCTTAAATAAAAAGTGGCCGCTATACCTGTCAACCAAGAATACCATCCTTAAAGCCTATGATGGCAGGTTCAAGGATATTTTTGCCGCCATCTATGAAAAGGATTACCGTATTGCATTTGCACAGGCTGGCATTCATTACGAGCATCGACTGATTGATGATATGGTAGCTGCCGCTTTAAAGTGGAGCGGTGGGTATGTTTGGGCCTGCAAAAACTATGACGGTGATGTTCAGTCTGATACGGTTGCCCAGGGATTTGGCTCATTGGGGCTTATGACCTCCGTTCTGATTACCCCCGACGGGAAAACCATAGAAGCTGAGGCCGCTCATGGAACCGTTACACGTCATTATCGCCAGTATCAGCAGGGGAAGTCAACATCCACAAACCCTATTGCTTCCGTTTTTGCATGGTCCCGTGGACTGGCTTTCAGAGGCAAACTTGATGGGAACATGGCATTGATTGATTTTACGGAAAAGGTTGAGGCAGCCTGTATCAATGCTGTTGAGCAGGGAAAAATGACCAAAGACCTCGCAATGTTGGTTCATGGTGATAAGGTAAACAGCAGCCAGTATGTTTCAACTGAAGGTTTCTTCGATGCGATTGAAAACAATCTACTAAACAAAATATAGCCTCATTTATGGGACAGATTAAGAAAAGATTCATCGAAAGGGCCTTGCCGAAAGCCGAAATCGTAAAAAAGCTAAAAACCGATTTCAGTGACGTGGTTATCGGCGAAGTCACCATCGGACATGTGCTGTCCGGTATGAAAGGGATAGTCAGCCTTCTGACTTGCACCTCAAAACTTGATCCTGAAGAAGGAATCAGGTTCAGGGGATATACCATTCCCGAGTTAAGAGAATTGCTGCCTAAAATCTCCCCGGAGGACGAGCCCCTTCCGGAAGGTCTTTTTTATCTCATGCTGATGGATGAACTTCCTAAAGATGAGGATGTTCAATACATACAGAATGAGTGGACTAAAAGAGCAACCGTCCCGAAGCATGTTTTTGACGTGATTGATTCACTTCCCCGCGACATGCACCCGATGAATCAATTCGTTACGGGAATCGTCTCCATGGCAGGAAGTTCCCGGTTTATGAAAGCATATGATGCAGGGGTCGCCAAAA
>MEOR01000064.1 GCA_001769295.1 Bacteroidetes bacterium GWF2_49_14
CCTATGCCACCGGCAGGATTTCGCTTTGGATTGGAGTAGCCGTGGTACTTTATATTTTGTCAGAGTGGATACGTCCGGATGGCTTGATAATCAGGCTGCTGGTAAATACTCTGATATTTTCAGTTTTTATTGTGATCATCGGCTTTTTCGAAAAACCGTTGGTCAGGGGAATTCTGACAGGGATCAGGAACAGAATCCGCAAGTAATTATTCAGCCTCATTTTCGTTATATGAACGTGCAGATCGTTAATCACTCAAAACATGAATTGCCTGCCTACAGTACTGAACTGTCGGCCGGAATGGATATCCGGGCAAACCTGGATGCACCCGTCAAGCTTAAACCCTTGGAACGTAAGCTGATACCCACCGGACTGTTTATCCAGCTTCCAAAGGGATTCGAGGCGCAAATACGCCCGAGAAGCGGCATGGCCCTTAAAAGGGGAATTACCGTGCTGAATACCCCCGGAACCATCGATGCCGATTATCGGGGTGAAGTTGGAATCATCCTCGTAAACCTCTCAGGGGATGAAGTTGTTATAGAAGACGGCGAACGGATCTGCCAGATGATTATCGCACGCCATGAGACCATTGCATGGGAACAGGTTGATAGCCTTGAAGATACCGCGAGGGGAGCCGGAGGGTTCGGGCATACGGGACATAAATAGGGCACAGGGCACAAGGCACAAGGCACAAGTAAAGGTGAAAGTATGAAGAAGGATGAAAGGATGAAGGGATTATTCAGGGGGTTGGGTTTAATCTTGGGATTAGGAGCAGGACTGGCGTGCCAGGGGCAGGTGATCCCGGATACGATAAGTACGGTGGATGCACGGTTTATCTGGTGCTTTGCCGAAGGCCTCAATTGCAAGATGCTCGGCAAGCCCCAGGAAGCCATCGCTTTCTTCGAGAAATGTGTGGAACTGAAACCGGAAAAGCCGGATCCGTTCTATGAGCTAGGAAATCTTTTTGCCTTCAAAAACGATTTTGCTGCTGCATCAGGCTATGCCCGCAATGCCTGGAAAAGAGATCCTGCTAATAAGTACTACGGACAGCTGTTGATTGAATGCCTTGTCAGGCTGGGAAAACCGGAGGAATGCATCCCTGTGTACCACGACCTGCAAAAAGCTTTCCCGGAAAGCGAGGAGTATGTGACCGGTGAAATAGAAATACTGATACAGGCAAAAAAATATGAGGATGCCCTCAAAAAACTGAAAAATATTGAGAACAACGAAGAGTTGAAAAGATGGGGCGTGGTTACCCAGAAAGAGATTTATGAGGTGCAGAAAGCGCCCAAAAAAGGTATTAAAGTTATTGAGAAATGGCTGGATAAGAACCCCGGCGATTTCGAGCTCAGGGGCATTCTGGCTGAAACTTATGGAGAGGATGGGCAGCAGGAAAAGGCCCTGGAACAATATGCAATCCTGAAAAAGGAAAACCCGGATAATCCAGCCGTGAGTTATTCCCTCGGTCAGTTCTATTTCAAAATCGGCCGGAAGGAAGAAGCTATGCAGGAATTCATAACCGGTTTCCGCTCACCCAATGTAAATCCGGTCATCAAAATTGAAATTGTAAGACAGTTTATCGAAAGCCAAAAAAACCAAGCCGTTCTGGATGAGCCGGTGAGAAAGCTTATTCAGATATTGTACGAAACAGACAAGGGAGAGCCGGGCGTAGATGTGCTGTATGCAAATTTTCTCTACTCAGAGGAGCGCCTTGATGAAGCCGAACCGATCTATACCCGATTGACGCAGACCAACCCGGGTGAGTTTGTCGTATGGCAGAACCTGCTTTTTATTCTGAATCAGAAATCCGACTTTGAAAGAATGGGCCTGGTAAGTGACCAGGCCATTAAGGTATTTCCCTCACAGGGACTTTTTTATCTGTTCAAGGGAATCGGGGCGATCGGAATAAAGGATTATGAAGCGGCCGCTGTTGCACTCAATAAGGGACTCACCTACCCCGGTCAGAATTCTGAAATAACGAAGCAATTTTACATCTCACTCGCTGAGGCACTCTATCATACCGGCAATTCAACCGAAGCCTTTAAAAACTTTGATATGCTCCTGGGCCTTGAGCCTGATAATGTTTTGGTACTGAATAATTATGCTTATTACCTCTCCCTTGAGGAAAGAGATCTTGAAAAGGCGCTGAGCATGATCAAAAAGTGTGTGGACA
Organism: Bacteroidetes bacterium GWF2_49_14; assembly: GCA_001769295.1. Lineage (GTDB taxonomy): Bacteria > Bacteroidota > Bacteroidia > Bacteroidales > UBA12481 > UBA12481. Next base: position 2,172 of record MEOR01000064.1, read on the forward strand.
AAGAGAAGGATAACCCTACCTACCTGGACACCTTTGCCTGGGTTTTGTTTAAAAACGGGGATTACTCAGCTGCATTGAATGCCATGAAGAGAGTTATTGAGCTGGACAAGGATCCCAGCGGAGAAGTGGTCGAGCATTATGGCGACATCCTATTTATGAATGGGATGAAGGAGGAGGCCAGAATTCAGTGGATCAAGGCACTGGATATGGGTGAGACTTCCGCCGGGCTCTCTTCTAAAATTGAAAAGGGAATACTACGATGAACAAATTCTCGGGAATGCTAAGGGCCCTGATTGCGATGGCACTGCTGACAAGCATGGCGGGATGCCACGTTGGCAAGCGGATAACGAAAACCGAACGACCGGCCACCGAAGATGAGAAGCTGATAAAAGCGGTTTATGATGCCAACCTGCAGCCTAAGTATATCGAGATCCGTTTTACAGGAAAAACAGATCTGGATGAAGATAAGGTATCATTCATGGGAAGTGCAAAACTGGTGAAGGATAGCCTGATTTGGGTATCCCTGCGCTCCCCTATCGGCATTGAAATCGGCCGTTTCATGGCCAGTCCTGACAGCATCTGGCTGGTATCTAAGATCCTGAAGATTAAAGAGAAAGGAAACTGGAGAATGATGCGGGAGCTCACCCGGCATGAACTCGATTTTAACTCTTTGCAAGGAATCCTTACACAAAGTCTTTTTACGGCGGGCGGAATATCGGAAAACATCATACAAAACGACCTGCTGGTGCGGCGGCAGGATAATATCGTCTGGATTGCCTGGAAACCCGGGATCGAGGATATCGCATCGAAAAGCAGATACCTGGCTCAGTTCCGGGTCGACCCCGGAACGCAAAAAATCAATGAAGCCGATCTCAAGGACGGGGCAGGAAGATGGGTGTCAAAAGCTCAATTTCTGTACACCCGGGAAAATGTCATAAAAAAGATCGAAATTAACGGAATGGATGAGTCGCACAATTATATCGCTGAACTGAATATTGTAACCTATGATGTAAAGGAAAACGTTGTAATTAATTTTGAGAAATTCTGATGCAAAAAGCTCTGTTAACCGTTGCAATTGTACTGGCAGGTTTTTTCGGATCTGTTCCCGCTCAGGATATAAACAAACTTAAGAGCGAAAGGGAAAAGAGCCTGAATGAAATCACCAAAACGGAAGACCTGCTGAGGAAAACCGAAAGTAACAGGAAGGCACAGCTTCAGAATTTGAAATTGCTGAATAGAAAGATCAGCGCCCGCGAAAATGTGGTTAAGAGCATAAATCAGGAAATCGGTATGCTTAACCGGCAAATAGTAAGCGGAGAGAATAATATCCGCTCATTGACTGAGGAAATTCGTTTATTGAAAGAGGATTATGCCAAGGTAATCTACAGAACCTATTTGAACCGGAATGCCTATAATAAGGCCCAGTATATTTTTGCCGCATCAGACTTCAATCAGGCATTCAAAAGGCTGAAATATATGCAGCAATACGCGAAATTCCGAAAAACCCAGGCAGAAAAGATTCAATTGAAGACCGATGAACTTAGAAAACTGGTATCGGACCTGGGAGCTGACAAGGAGAAAAAAAACGATTTATTGTCATCAGGGAGAAAGGAAGTAGCCAGTTTGAATAACGATAAGAAGCAGCAGCAGGGTTATGTGAAAGACCTCGAGAAAAAGGAAAGGCAGCTGCGGAAGGACCTTGATAACCAGAGGGCGGTATTTAAAAAACTGGAAAATGAGATCTCAAGAATCATTGCGGCCGCAACAGGTACGGAAGTATCCTCAACCGGGATGAGGCTGACACCGGAGATGAAAATCATTTCAAATGAATTCAGCCAGAATATGGGCCGGTTACCCTGGCCGGTTGCAAAGGGAATCATCACCATGGGTTACGGAATGCAGAACTATCCGGGATTGAAAAAGGTGACGATCGATAATAAGGGAATTGATATTACCACTGAAGAAAATGCCAGCGTACTTGCCATATTTGAGGGAAAAGTGACATCCATCGTTGTGATTGCCACCAATCTGAAAGCAATTTTAGTTCAGCACGGGGAATACTTCTCGGTATACTCAAATCTGGAATCAGTCAGTGTTAAAGTCGGAGATAACGTGAAGATCAAGCAGATGATTGGTACCGTGGGGGGGAACAGTTCGGGGTCCAGTGAAATTCACTTTGAAATCTGGAAAGAGCGTACAAACCTGAATCCGGAAAACTGGTTGGCAAGATGAAAGGGGCGGCAGATAGCCAGAGCGCACTCGTAATAGAGAAGAAAGTCAGAAAATTTATTCGGAGATATTATACGATTAAAATTTTCCAGGGACTTTTTTCATTTATTTTTTATACTGCAATTATCCTTTTAGTTTCATTTTTTCTTGATTGGATACTGAAATTATCATACAGTAAAGACAAAATTCTGTTTATTGCCGATACGTTTATTTGCGGCCTTTCAGCTATTTATTTTATTATAATACCATTGCTTCAGAGGGCTGGTATTATTAAGGGTATGAATGTATATGAAGCGAGCCGGAAAATTTCAGAAAATAATTCAGTTATTTCTGATAAAATTATTAACGTTATTGAATTAAACAAAGAGAGAATTTCAGGGAATGAACTATATGAGGCCGCAATATCTCAAAAATCAGAAAAAATCAGATGGTTTAATTTTAATCGTGCAGTTTCTCTGAAAAGATTAAAAAGAACAGGATTAAGATCGGTCAGTATTATCGGGGTATTGGGTTTAATACTGTGGATATGGCCTGATTTTATACGGACCGGTTACAGCAGGGTGATTAAATTGGAAAATTTTGAAGAATCGGAGCTGACAATAAATTTTAAAATCCTTAATGATTCCTTGAAAGTTGAGGCGGGCAAAGATTTCATCCTAAAGTTCGAAGCAGGTGGACGTGATTATATTGGTGAAGCAGGCTTGTTTATCGGCGGGAAAAACTTAAAGGCTGATAAAATTGATGGTTCTCTGGAGTTTACTTTTAAAGCGGTAAATAATCCTGTTGCATTCCGTCTTTATGCAGGCAAAATCCGTTCACAGGCCTTCCGCCTGGAGGTTATGCATAAGCCTGAAATATCAAATATCAGAATAACCGTAATACCTCCGTCTTACACCGGCTTGAGCGCAATAGAAAGTGAAGGCGACGGAAATATTGAAATTCCGGCGGGTTCGAGAATTGTCTGGAATTTCAGAACTGTTTTTACCGATGAAATGTTTTTCTGCATGCAGGACACAACCGGATTAAGAGTGGAGGGAAATACAGCAGAGAAAGAGGGTACCTTTTACAGAGATCAGGATTATTCCGTAAAATGCGTGAATAAAGATGGATTGTCAACAGAATACTTCTACAGAGTTTCTACCGTAAAAGATTTATTTCCCGAAATTGAAATATCGGAAAGAATTGATTCATTAAATAAGAGTGTTGTATTTGTTGAGGGTTCCATCCAGGACGATTACGGTTTCAACAAACTTGAGCTAATTACTGAAAATGACAAAAAAGAAGAAATTGAATTAATAGAAATAAATAAGGAACAGATTTACCAGTTATTCTATTCTGAAATAATACCGGACACGACCGCAAAATCATATTTTTTCAGAATATGGGATAATGATAAAAATGGAGGGCCTAAATTCACCGAAAGCAGGAAAATATTGCTGAAGAAAAAAACCCGGGATGAGCTAGCGGCTGAAAATACCGTTAAGGCAGAAAAGGTTGCTGATGGCATGGAAGAGAGCATAAGCTCGGTTGAAGAATTAGAGGATAAGATCATGAAATTCAGGATGGAACGACTTTCAGGATCCCTGAAGCCATGGGAGGTACAGGAACGTGTGAAGGAAATTAATGATATGAAGGATATACTGCTGAAAATGATTGAGGGATTTCAGCAGGAAAATGCGGAATACACAGATAATGAGCAATTACTCGAACAGGAACAGGAAATTGCGGATAAAGCCAGGGAGATAGAACAATTATTGGAAAATTTAATCGACGATGAATTGAAGCAGTTGCTGGAAGAGTTCCAGAAATTAGAAAAGGAATATAAAGAGCAGGAGGCTAACGAGTTAAGTGAAAAGTTGGAGATCAATATGGAGAAATTGAAAGAGCAGATGGAAATGGGACTCGAACTCCTGAGGAAATTTGAACTGGAAAAGGAAATACTGAGAGACGCAAAGGAGCTGGAGAAAATGGCCGAAGAAATTAATACAGGTACTTTAAATGATTCCATCACCAGCAAGGTTTTGGATGATTTTAAAAAATGGGAGGAAAAATTTGAAAACAGCCTGAAGAAGAATCAGGAATTTTCCAAGCCTCTTTCCCTGGAAGATCTGGCTAGTGAGAGAAAAAGTACGCGTGATTCCCTGAATACAATGAATGAGGCAAAGGAAGCAGGGAAAAAGGAAGCGGGTAAGAAAGCGTCTTCCCGATTGAAAAAACTATCAAGAGAGGTTAGTTCAATGCTCCAGAGTGGAGGAGAGGAGGACAAAGTAGTTGATATAGAGGAGATAAGACAAATCAGGAATGCATTGAATGATTTTAGCAAGGTGCAGGAGGAATTGAATGGCCGGATGGGATCTGTTAATTTGATATCTCCGGTGGCATCCGACCTGATCAGGGAGCAAAAAATTCTGGAGTCGAAATTCGATAAGATACGGGACAGTTTGAAAAGCCTGGGCTATAAGCAACCGATGATTGCTGCGATGTTGGGTGAGGAAATGTTCCACGTGGAAACATCCATGAGAAGCATTTTTCAAAGTTTTAGTACGGGTCGCATGCCAACGGTCAGGATTGAGCAGAACAGGATCATGAGCAATGCCAATATTCTGGTGTTAAAGCTCGACGAAATAATCAAGAGTACGGAGAATCAGAAGGGTTCCGGAAGCGGAAAGAACAGTTTCACCGATTCAAAGAAAAAGAGTAAAGGGGAACAGCAGGGTTCTGAAGAAATATCGGAGACACGTTCGCAGCAGGAATCACTGAAGCAACAACTGAAAGGGGCGATTCAACAGATGAAACAGGGAAAGGGTTCGAAGCAGGGAAGGAAGGAGCTTTCGCAAATGCTGGGGGAGAGGGAAATGATGCGTAAAGCGGCAGAACGTTTATCTCAGGGGGGAATGTTAGGAAAGGACGCTAAGGAAAGGTTGATGCAGGCGCTCGAAATGATGAAGGAAGTTGAGAAGGATATTATCTATGACAGAATGGGTGATCATACAATTGAGAAGGATGAATGGATCCGGACACGCTTGCTGGAAGCTGAGAACGCGGAACGGGAGAGGGAAAATGAAAACCGGAGAGAGTCGAAGGAATTCAAGGGAGAGTTTGCGCCGAATGAACTTTTGATAAACCCCACACCTCAACAGAACAAACCGTACAGGCAAACGTTAAAATACCGGGACTTGAAATTGAAAAAGTATTATCAGGAGAAATATGATCAGTATATTCAATCAACAAGAAAAAGGTAATGGCAGTCCATTTTATTGAAGAGGACAAGAGTCCCGGGAAAATAAATAGAGGAAACGTAAAAAAGTGGCTGGAAGGAGTGGTTCTGACGGAAGGTAAGGAAGTAGGGGTAACCAATGTCATTTTTTGCAGTGACGCTTACCTGGTTAAGATCAATAAGGAATTTTTAAAAAGGGACTACTTTACCGATGTGATTACATTTGATTATTCAGACGGGGCAACGATAAGTGGCGATATTATTATCAGTGTGGACCGGACCGAGGAAAACGCAAGGGAAATGGCAATTTCCGGTGTAGATGAGCTGCGTAGGGTGATGGTTCATGGCATACTGCATCTTATTGGATATAATGATGATACAATTGAAAACAAGGCCAAAATGACTTCCAGGGAGGATCTGTACCTTGGGCAGTGGCCAGGATGAGGTCAAATATGGAAAGGATATTGAGGAATGTTGAAGGAATATGATGTGATTGTTGTGGGCGGAGGTCATGCCGGATGCGAAGCGGCTGCGGCTGCGGCGAATATGGGATCGCAAACCCTGTTGATCACGATGGACATGAACAAGATGGCCTTCATGTCATGCAACCCGGCCATGGGAGGAATCGCCAAGGGTCAGATCGTACGGGAGATTGATGCCATGGGAGGATTGAGCGGTCTGGTTACCGATTCATCCATGATCCAGTTCAGGATGCTCAACAAAAGCAAGGGCCCGGCTATGTGGAGTCCAAGGGCACAATGTGACCGGGTACAGTTCAGCCTTGATTGGAGGAAAAGACTAGAGGCAATACCAAGACTTGATTTTCTCCAGGACACCGTTAAAGATGTCATTCTGAAAAAGGGTAGGGTAGTAGGAGTAGAAACTCGTATCGGAATACAGATAGGCGGAAGAAGTGTCGTTCTTACCAATGGCACTTTTTTAAATGGCATGATGCATGTGGGGCGTGAACAGGTTAAAGGTGGAAGGGCATCGGAGCCTGGCGTAGAGGGGCTTTCGGATCAACTGGCAGAGTATGGTTTTAAGACCGGACGGATGAAAACCGGTACACCTGCCCGGTTAGATGGAAGGTCTATCGACTTCAGCAAGCTTGCCGAGCAGGCAGGAGATGAATGGACTGTGCCGTTCAGTTATTTGAATCCTATACATAAACCCCTGGTTTCCAGACCCTGTTATATTGCATGGACTTCGATGGATGTGCATGAAGCACTTCAGGTTGGTTTTTCAGATTCACCCATGTTTGATGGAACCATAACCGGCATAGGGCCGCGTTATTGCCCGAGCATCGAATCAAAGCTGGTTACCTTTGCAGAAAAGGAGAGACATCAGCTATTCGTTGAGCCTGAAGGATTGGATACCGTTGAATATTACCTCAATGGATTTTCCTCTTCATTGCCCTGGGAAGTGCAATTACAAGGGTTAAGGAGAATTGAAGGCTTTGAAAAGGTAGAATGGTTCAGGCCGGGCTATGCAATAGAATATGACTACTTCGATCCCACTCAGTTGCAGCCAACACTCGAAACGAAAATGATCGATAACCTCTATTTTGCCGGCCAGATAAACGGAACAACCGGATATGAGGAAGCCGGGGCCCAGGGCTTGATGGCTGGAGTTAATGCAAGCAGGAAGGTTCGCGGATTGGACCCCGTGATACTGAACCGTGACCAGGCATACATAGGAGTTTTGATTGACGATCTTGTTACCAAAGGAGTTGACGAACCCTACCGGATGTTTACCTCGAGGGCAGAATTTCGCATCCTGCTCAGGCAGGATAATGCCGACGAAAGGCTCACACCAATGAGTTTTGAAATGGGACTTGCATCCCGTGAAAGGATGGAAATCCTGGAAAAGAAGCAGAAGGGAATGGATGAACTCCTGAGTTTTGCTTCCGTATTTTCCGTTTCCCCCGATAGCATTAACCCGGCTCTTGAGAGACTAGGGACGCCTGCAATCCGGCAAAAGATTAAGCTGAAAGAGATTGTGGCCCGCCCGCAGGTTAGCCTCACGGCCCTTGTTCCTGTTCTGCCCGATCTGGAAAAAATCGTGGAAGGATTCACCGAATGGAGAATAGAGATACTTCAGAACAGTGAAATTCAACTTAAATATCAGGGTTATATTGAAAGGGAGAAGCAAATAGCCGAAAAAATTAAACGCCTTGAAAATCTCAAGATACCCAGAAAGCTAAACTATTCAGATATAAATGGTTTAACCATGGAAGCTAGAGAAAAACTTAGTAAAATTCAACCCGAAACAATTGCTCAGGCGAGCCGGATTCCAGGAATTTCACCGGCTGATATTAATGTGTTATTAGTACAAATGGGAAGATAAGTGTTCCACGTGGAACAGTAATCCAAGGTTTGTATAGGGGATCTCAATTCCATACATAATCAACGTATTATCGCAAAATGAATACCTTTATCAAGCAGGGCTGGTTTGCTGATTTTGAGGCAGGGAACTTTTACCAGGGCCGACTCACGGTAGAATCAGGAATCGTAAAAGAGATTTGGGAGGTTGAGGGATCAAGAAGCGCCTGGCCGGCACCTTCAACAGAAAACCCACTGATTTTACCAGGCCTGGTGGATGCACACATACACATAGAAAGCTCAATGGTTTTACCCAGCAGGTTCTCCCAAAAGGCCGTTGAGTTCGGAACCGTTGCAACCGTATCGGATCCCCATGAGATTGCCAATGTATTGGGAAACGAGGGAATACGGTTCATGGCTGCGGATGCAGCACGGGGTTTTCCGGTTGTACGCTTTACTGCGCCTTCCTGCGTTCCGGCGACCCCTTTGGAGGAATCGGGGGCTGTTTTGGAAGCAGCAGATCTTCAGGTATTATTTGAAGAAGACCTGGTTGTTGCCCTCGGCGAGGTAATGAATTTTCCGGGCGTGATTGGAAAGGATCCGGGTATACTGGCGAAACTGAACCTGGCGGTGAGATATGGGATGCCCGTCGACGGCCATGCGCCAGGCCTGTCGGGGACTGCCCTTCAGAAGTATGTTGATGCAGGGATTTCAACGGATCATGAATGTTTTTCTATTGCTGAGGCCAGAGAAAAAATTGCTCTCGGGATGAAAATACTCATCAGGGAGGGCAGTGCTGCAAGAAATTTTGAAGCACTATGGCCGCTGATCGATGAATTCCCGGATCGAGTTATGCTTTGCACCGATGATTTTCATCCCGACGACCTTGAGCTCGGGCATATGGACCGGCTCATCCGAAGGGGGTTGAAGAAAGGATTGGACTTTTTTAACTTATACAGGGCGGCAACATTTAATCCCATGGAGCATTACCGGCTGAAAACCGGCAGGCTCAGGACTGGAGATCCTGCTGATTTTATCATCGTAAAAGGACTCGACGATTTTACGATAACCGCAACCTATCTGGGTGGATATCCGGTTTTCGGGGACGGAGCCTTACCTGTCCCACTTCAGGGGGTAACGCCCATCAACCAATTCAATACCGGGAAGATAACTCCGGAGGATCTGCTGGTACGGGGCTCAAGCGGCCGATACCGCGTGATCCTTGCCATGGATGGTGAATTGATCACGCAGGCGGAAAGTGCAGAACTTGCAGAAATACAGGGTTTTATATACCCGGACGCCAAACGCGACATCTTGAAGATTGCTGTCGTCAATCGGTACCGCAAGGCTCCGGTTGCCATCGGTTTTATCACCGGATTCGGACTGAAAGAGGGGGCAATGGCCTCATCCATAGCACATGACAGCCATAATATTGTGGCTGTCGGCACCGACGAAAGAACTTTGGCAGAGGCTATTAACCTGGTTATTGAACATCAGGGCGGAATATCTGTCTGGTCTTCCGGATCTTCCGAGTGTCTTCCCCTTCCCGTGGCAGGACTGATGAGCACACTCTCCGTTTCAGAAACCGCAGAAAAGTATCGCTGCCTGACTCAGCGGGCGAAGGATCTGGGCTCAGAACTTAAGGCCCCCTTCATGACGCTCTCATTCATGTCGCTGCTCGTAATCCCTCATCTGAAACTTGGGGACCGCGGCCTCTTCGACGGCGACAATTTCACTTTTGTTCCATTACGGCTGGAATAAAATGGTAACCCGATATTCCGATTTTCGGCCTGAACAAGGCCTGCTGGATCTGGTAAAAACCTTACCGGAAAGGCCTGGTATCTATCAGTTTATCAACGAAGAAGATGAGATTATCTATATCGGAAAGGCCAAAAACCTGCGCAAGAGGGTCAGCTCCTATTTCCAGAAATCACCGGATAATGCAAAACTTGCCATCCTGATCCGGAAAATCCGCTCGGTCAACCATCTGGTGGTAGACACAGAAAGTGACGCGCTCCTGCTCGAGAATAATCTGATTAAAACGCACATGCCCAGGTATAACGTGATGCTTAAAGATGACAAAACGTTCCCCTGGATCTGCATAAAAAAGGAACCGTTTCCAAGAATTTTTACCACCCGGAAACTGATTAATGACGGATCTACCTATTTCGGGCCGTATACATCCGGAAAAATCTGGAAAAATCTGATGGACCTGATACGCGGTCTTTACAAGATACGGACCTGCGCTTTGAACCTTACACCCGGGCAGATCGAAGCCGGAAAATTTAAGATCTGCCTGGAGTATCATATCGGTAATTGCCTGGGGCCCTGCGAAGGAAAACAAAGTGAGTCTGACTATCTCAGGCAGACGGTGGAAATAGAGAAGATCCTCAGGGGAAGTACGCACGGATTGATTCGCTCCCTGCGGGCAGAAATGTCAAGATTGTCAGACCGTTACGAATTCGAGAATGCTGCCCGGGTGAAGGAAAAGATTGAGATGCTTGAAACATTTCAGAGCAAATCGACTGTTGCCAATACACGGATCAGGCATGTGGACGTTTTTTCGATTGTGTCAGATGAGCGTGCAGGGTACGTCAACTATATGAAAGTGATGAACGGCTCCCTCATCCAGACCCATTCCATGGAGCTGAAAAAGCAGCTGGATGAAACCGAGGAGGAACTGCTTATTATTGCAATCGTGGAGATGCGACAGCGTATTAACAGTGATGCCCCTGAAGTCATTGTCCCTATCCCTATAAGCTATCAGCTTGAAAACGTGGATTTTATCGTGCCGCAGAAAGGAGATAAAAAGGCCTTGCTCGAACTTTCGGAACGAAATGCGCGATATTACAAGCTGGACAGGCAGAAGCAGCAGGTAAAACATATCAGCATTACCCGGGTAAGCCGTAAGCTGGAGACTCTTCAGAAGGATCTGAGGCTGCCCGACCTGCCCGTTCACATAGAGTGCTTTGATAATTCCAACATTCAGGGGACCAATCCTGTAGCCGCCTGTATCGTTTTCCGCAATGCAATACCCAGCAAAAGGGATTATAGGCATTTCAACATTAAAACTGTTGAAGGACCCGATGATTTTGCCTCGATGGAGGAGGTGGTTTACCGGCGTTATAAAAGAATGCTGGAGGAAGGGCAGGAACTTCCTCAGCTTGTGGTGGTTGACGGAGGGAAAGGCCAGCTAAGCTCTGCCGTAAAAAGCCTTGAAGCCCTCGGGCTCAGGAACCGCATAACCATCATCGGGATCGCAAAGCGGCTGGAGGAGATCTATTATCCGAATGATTCCGTACCCCTCTATCTGGATAAAAAGTCAGAAAGCCTTCGGTTGATCCAGCAGATGCGAAATGAAGCACATCGGTTTGGAATCACCCACCACCGAAATAAAAGGGAGAAAGACCTGACGGTTTCGGTTCTTGACGGAATCAGGGGGATCGGGGAGGAGACCCGGACCAAACTGTTGAAGGCTTTTGATTCCCCGGAAGATATACGGAAGGCACCGATTGATAAAATCGAAGCGGTGGCAGGCAAGGCTAAAGCAAAAATCCTCGCAGACTTCTTTAAAAAAGGACAGTAGTAAAACCGGCGCACGTTTTTTGCTCATGCTCAAGCAGCCATTTTTTGCGCCATAGTCCGCCCCCATATCCGGTAAGTGAACCGTTCATGCCAATCACCCGATGACAAGGTATGATTACAGAAAGAGGGTTTCTTCCATTGGCCTGGCCCACAATCCTTGTATAATTGGCTCCTCCCATACGGATTGCAAGATCACGGTAGGTGAGCACCTGTCCAAAACCGATTTTGACCAGCTCATCCCAAACCCGGATCTGGAAATCGGTTCCCCGTACAGCCAAAGGAAGGTTGAAAAAACGAAGAGTGCCGGAAAAATAGGCTGAAATCTGCGACTGGCTTTCTCTCAATAATGGATGACTTTCTCCGGTTTTACCCTTTCTGTCATGAAAATAGAGATGACAGATCCCATTTTCAGTGGCACCGGTTTCAATCCATCCGATCGGACTCTCAAACCAGCTGGTAAATATTGGGAGTGTTTCGTTCATAAATGCATTCATCGGTAAAAATAGAAAAAGAGATACTTTTGCTGAACCATGAGCGATTATTTCCTGCAGGACAAAGCAAGGGTTTTTCCCGATAACGACTGGGTTATTTCAATCGCCCTGCTTGTAACGGTGCTGTACATTCTCAGCAGGCTTCTTTTTCCGCGGTATCACAGCCGCCTGACCTATGCTTTCTTTAACCGGTATGAAGCAGGAAAACTCCTGGAAGAGCGCAGCACCCTGTTCCAGCGTGCCGGACTGATGCTGAATTTCGTGCCGCTGTTTTGCATTGCGATGCTGGTTTTTGTTCAGATCTCATGGTTACGGGAAGAAAATCTCTTTGACAGGCCTTTCCTGAGATACCTGGGGGTGCTTGGGTTGGTGACCGGGTATTTTTCCCTCCGTCTCCTGATAGTATACCTTTTCGGATACTCGCTGCAAATGAATGAAGTCGTTCTGCGATTTAACCAACTCTGGCTATTTCATTTTCAGAATCTCAGTTCCTATATTCTGATACCTGCTCTCGGGCTCCCGTTTGTAACCGGTTCTGCAAGGCTTTTCCTGTTAATTTCCTGCTGGATTCTGCTTCTTGTGTGGTGGCTATACACCCTGATAAGAGGAATTCAGGTTTTGAAAAACTTGCGTATTTCATTATTCTATTTGATTTTGTACCTTTGTACCCTTGAAATTCTTCCATTGTGGTGGGCAATTAAATCCATAACGGAAGGATGGTGAGAATAAGTTTTTTTACATCAACTAAAGTTTAACAACTTGAAGATAAAGAGAATACTCATCTCCCAACCTCAGCCTACCACAGAAAAATCCCCCTATTTCGAAGTGGCTGAGAAATACAAGGTGAACCTGGATTTTTTCCAGTTTATCCGTGTTGAAGGTGTTCCGGGAAAGGAATTCAGGGCCGCCAGGATCAATCTTCTTGATTTTTCAGCAGTTGTGTTTAACAGTCGCATCGCGATCGACCACTTTTTCAGGATTTGTGATGAATTGCGGATCCAGGTCGCTGATACCATGAAGTATTTCTGTTCGTCGGAATCGATAGCCGTTTATCTGCAGAAATATATTGTCTACCGGAAAAGAAAGATATTTTACGGGCAGAAGAACCTTGAAGATCTTGCGGACGTTCTTCTAAAGCACAAAGAGGAGCGCTTCCTGGTTCCCACTTCCACCGTCCATAATGATGAAATACCGGCCTTACTGGCTCATTACAAAATTAATTATACTAAGGCTTTCTTTTACAAAACCCTGGCTTCTGATATGCGCCATCTCAACATGGCCGATTACGACATGCTCGTTTTTTACAGTCCTGTCGGTATCGAGTCCCTCTTTGAAAACTTTCCGGGTTTCGTACAGAATGAAACTTTTATTGGGACCTTCGGCCATAATACGGCCAAAGCTGCTGAGAATGCCGGCTTGCGCATCGATCTGAGAGTCCCTTCTCCGGAATTTCCCTCTATGACCATGGCGCTGGATAAATTTCTCGCAGAGAACTGCAAGAAAATCGCAAAATAGAGCATGGATGAGACTTTCGGCAAAAGCGAACGCCTTTGTCTGAAAAGAAGGTTCGAGGCACTCATCGCTGGCGGCAAGAGTTTTTTTATTTATCCTTTCCGGGTTATTTACCTTGAAAATCAGTTACTTCCTTCCGATCCACCCATCCAGATCGGTTTTACCGTGAAGAAAAAGCAGTTTAAGCGGGCGGTGGTCCGGAACCTGATTAAACGAAGAACCCGTGAATCCTGGCGAAAAAGAAAGAGCAGCCTCTGCGATTCGTTGCGGGAACAAAATAAAAGCCTTCTGATTCTGTTAGTATACGGAGCCGAGACGCCCCTTCCGTTTGAAGAGCTTGACCGGAAAATGGGGCAGGTCATAAAGAGGCTTGAAACAGAATTCTCACCGATTGGCTAAATGAAGAATATTCCGGGTTGGATTGGTAAAGGTTTTGGCTGGATTTTAATCCTGCTGGTCCGTTTTTACCAAAAAGCAATCTCTCCCTATCTGGGTTCCAACTGCCGGTATACACCCACCTGTTCGCAATTTTTTATTGATGCGGTCAGAAAGCATGGCCCTCTCAGGGGTAGTTATCTCGGCATCCGAAGGTTGCTGAAATGCCACCCCTGGGGCGGACATGGCTATGACCCGGTTCCATAGATTCCTTTCCATGAAAAGAAAAATCAAGACACTGTTTTTAACCGGATTTCTGCTGATTACGCCGTTTCTGTTCTCCGGATGGTATGACAAAGAGTTTGAATGGTCAAAGAATCTGGAGATCTATCACTCCCTGATCCGGGAGCTGGAACTCTGCTATGTCGACGAGACCGATCCGGGAAAGATGATCCGGACCAGCATCGATCAGATGCTCAGAACCCTTGATCCCTACACGGTTTATATACCCGAATCCCAGACTGAGGATATCCAGTTGATGACCACGGGCGAATATGGCGGAGTGGGTGCCCTGATCGGTCAGGATAGCCTGAATGTTTATATCTCGGATCCCTATGAAGGTTCCCCGGCTGAGCGTGCCGGACTCCGGGCGGGCGACATAATCCGGAAAGTTGACGACCGGACGGTTGCCGGAAAGAGCACGGCGGAGATCAGCCCGCTCATGAAAGGCGCCCTCGGCTCGTCGGTAAAACTAACGGTGGAACGCCCGTATACCCATGAGGTCATCACGGTTACCCTCATCAGGGAAAAGATCCGGTTTCCCAATGTTCCCTACTTTTCGCTGATATCTCCGGAGACCGGATATATCAGACTCTCTGGTTTCACGGAAGGTGCCGGCCGGGAAGTTAAGGAGGCCCTGGTAAGCCTCAAGGCTAAGGGTGCCCGGTCTGTCGTGCTCGACCTGAGAGGAAATCCTGGTGGCCTGCTGATCGAGGCTGTTGACGTGATGAACATTTTTGTTCCCAAGGGGCAGGAAATAGTCAGTACACGTGGCAAATCACGGCAATGGGAAGCAACGTACGCCTGCCGGTATGAGCCGGTTGATACCCTGATTCCGATAGCTGTCCTGGTGAATTCCGGTTCCGCCTCGGCATCGGAAATCGTTGCTGGAGCCATGCAGGACCTCGACAGGGGCATCATTGTCGGCCAGCGGACCTTTGGCAAGGGCCTGGTCCAAACCACACGGAACCTGAGCTACAATGCCAACCTGAAACTCACCACTGCAAAATATTATATTCCCAGCGGCCGCTGCATCCAAGCCCTGGACTATTCCAACCGGAGGCCTGACGGGAGCGTGGGCCACATCCCCGACTCCCTGATCACTGCTTTTAAAACTAAATCCGGCAGAGTGGTTAAAGACGGCGGCGGAATCGGGCCGGATATCAGCGTTGAGCCGCAAAAGCTCAGCGGAATCGCAACCCACCTGATCTATCGGAATAAATTGTTTGATTTCGCCACCCGGTACAGGAACCTGAACCCGGCAATACCGCGTCCGGCAGATTTTTCCCCGACGGACCAGCTCTATGGCGATTTCAGGAATTTCCTGGCGGAACAGAAATTTACCTATAAAACGGCGACGGAGGAGGCCTTAAATCATCTGATTGCCTCTGCTAAGGCAGAGCGCTACTTTGAGTCTTCCGAATCGGTTTTTGACGCCCTGAAGAAGAATTTCGCCCATGATCTTGACAAGGATCTTGCGGTTTTCAGGCCTGAGATTTCATCCATTCTTGCCGATGAAATTATCGGCCGGTACTATTACCAGAAAGGGCGGATCGAATACATGCTGCGGGATGACAATGGATTGAACAGTGCCCTTGGAGCGCTTCATAATCAGGAGGAATACCGGAAGATACTGGGGAAATAGACGCTAAATCCAGCGGGCGGTTCCGTCGGAAAAGAGCTCTTTCTTCCATACCGGCAGTTTCTCCTTGATCAGTTCCACACACGCTTCCAGTGCCTGGAACGCCTCCTTGCGATGGCCGGTGGAAATAATCACCAGGAGGCTGGCTTCCCCGGCTTTAACCACACCGATACTGTGCCAGATATGAAGGCAAACCAGATCGGAGAACCGGTTAAAAAGATCTTCCTTCAGAGTTTTTACAACTGGCAGGATCATCTCCTCATACGCTGAATACTCTATTGCGGTTACGGTTTTCCCTTCCACGCAGTCGGACCTCACCTGTCCGAGAAAGAAAGCGTGAGCCCCGATATTCAGTTTATCAGAATGCCGGCCGATCTGCTCCGCAATAAAGGCTGCCGGAATGGGCCCCTGCATAAGATGTTTATTTCCTTCCATGATCAACCTCCGGCAAATGGGGGGAGAAGGGCTATTTCGTCGCCGTCAGCGGGTATCGGGTATCGGGTATCGGGTTTCGGGTTTGGGGTTTGAGGTTTGAGGTTTGAGGTTTGAGGTGCGGGGTGTGGGAGGAGCTGGCGGTTGAGGGAGATTTGGTAGCGGATTCCCTCAATGGCCGGGTACCGTTTTATAATTTGTTCCAGGATTTCTCCGATGGTTGAACAGTCGGTGACAGTATCCGTAGAACAGCCGGTAATGTCGCGGATCGAGCCGAAATAAAGAATTTTTACGGTTGCCATTCAGTGAGTGTTTAAATCTTCGGGTGCATTCAAATTTAAAAACAAATCGGTACGGTAAAAATCCAGCTCCGGTGTGATCGGAATGGCTTGCCAGCGGGTTTGCCTTATAATCCTCGGCGGCCGGGCATTTCCCGACATGAGCGCGGTGTGGAAATACTGGCTGGCCGACCGGCTGTATACCCCGATGAGCGGTTCATCCGTTCCGTCATGACCGGCAATTGAAATTTCAAAGGTCCCATGGTGGTCCAGGAGATGGCTGAACAGGCTGGTCGAAAGGTTGGGCGTGTCACAGGATGAGATCAGGGCTAAAGGCGTGGAGCAGCGGGAAAGTGCGGTTTCAATGCCAGCGGCCGGACCCGTGCCCGGAAAATTATCAGGATACACGCGTGCATTGAGAAAGGAGAAATCACCGGTATTGGCAATGATGAGTATCTCTTTGCACAAAGGATACAACGCATCATAAACCCACTGGATGAGGGGTCGGTTTTTCCACAATACAAGAGCCTTATGCGTACCCATTCTGCGGCTTTCCCCGCCTGCAAGGATTACGCCGGTAACCGGCGTCCCGCTCATCCGTGAGCCTCCAGCCAGTTACGGCCCTCGCCAACGTCAACCAGCAGGGGCACCTTTAGTTGAATTGCATGTTCCATCTCATGGCGGACGATCTCTTTCACCCGCCTGAGTTCAGGCAGGTAAACATCGAAATTCAATTCGTCATGCACCTGTAAAACCATGCGGCTCTTCAGGTTTAATGATTCGATTTTCCGGTGGATGCGGATCATCGCAATCTTGATGATGTCGGCAGCAGAACCCTGAATCGGCGAGTTGATGGCGTTTCGTTCGGCTACACCGCGGACCACCTGGTTCTCCGAGAGAATATCCGCCAGGTAACGGCGTCGTCCCATAATAGTGGTCACATAACCCTGGTCGCGCGCCTGCCGTATCGATTGGTCCATGTAGAGCCTGATTCCCGGGTAAGAGCGGAAATATCCATCAATAAGCTCTTTGGCATCAGACCGCGAAATATTGAGCCGCTGCGACAGACCGAAACTGGAAATTCCGTAAATGATTCCAAAGTTGGCAACCTTGGCCCTGGAACGCATTTCACGGGTAACCTGCTCAGGCTTCACCCGGTTAATCAGAGCGGCCGTTGCCGTATGTATATCTTCCGAACGGTTGAAAGCCGCGATCATGTTCTCATCACCGCTCATGTGAGCCATAATCCGGAGTTCAATCTGGGAGTAGTCGGCTGAAAGTATTGT
The DNA here is from genome assembly GCA_001769295.1 of Bacteroidetes bacterium GWF2_49_14. Classification (GTDB taxonomy): domain Bacteria; phylum Bacteroidota; class Bacteroidia; order Bacteroidales; family UBA12481; genus UBA12481. The sequence goes on from MEOR01000064.1 coordinate 19,819, forward strand.
ATGCTCCTGATCCGAGGCAACAAACGCCCTCCGGATTTCCCTTCCCCGCTCTTCCCGTATCGGGATATTCTGCATGTTGGGATTAATGGAACTTAGCCTGCCCGTGGCGGCAATCGCCTGGTTGAAGTGGGTGTGTATTTTGCTGCTCACCGGATCCACAAGGTCGGGAAGTGTATCGATATAGGTATTCAATAATTTGGTTAATCCCCTGAATTCTAATATTTTATCTATAATCGGATGCTTGTAGGCCAATCGGGCCAGGACATCTTCACTGGTCGAGTATTGACCGCTCTTCGTTTTCCGGGCCTGCGGATCAATTTTAAGATGATCGAACAGAACCTCGCCAAGTTGTTTCGGGGATGCCACATTAAAGGTCATTCCCGCAATACTAATGATCTCTTTTTCAAGAGCCTCAATCTCTTCAGATAATCCCAGCGAGATATCGGCTAGGGTAATTTTATCAAGCCGGATGCCGGCGCGTTCCATACCGGCAAGAACCGGCACCAGGGGCATTTCGATTTCGGTGAACAGGGGCGTCAGTCCGTTTTTATCCAGTTCTGCCTGAAGGATCGGACGGAGCCGGTTGGTCATATCTGCATCCTCGCCGGCATATTCCTTTTGAAGTTCAGGCGCCACCGAACGCATGGTTCGCTGATCCTTGCCTTTCTCTCCAATCAGCTGTTCGATCGGGACCATTTTGTAATCCAGATATTTATCTGCGAGAAAATTCAGGTTATGGCGTTCATCGGGATTGATCAGATAATGCGCGAGCATGGTGTCGAACAGGGGCCCGTTGATCCGGATTCCGTAACTGGCAAGTACCTGCAGGTCGTATTTGATATTCTGGCCGGTTTTGGAGATAGACGGATTTTCAAAAACAGCCTTAAAAGGTTGCAGGAGATTGAGGGTTGCCTGCCGGTCATCGGGAAAGTGGATGTACCAGGCTTCGCCGGGTGTGTGCGACAAGGCCAGACCGACGATCTCTGCCCGGATGGCATTGAGGCCGGTGGTTTCGGTGTCAAAGCAGAAAGAGGATTTTTGGGAAAACGCAGAAGCCAGTGTTTGGATCTCCTCAATCCCGGTTACCAGATGGTAGGTATGTTCGTTTGATTGAATGCTGATGGCAGGACCGCCAGCCGGAATTTCGCCGGCAGATTCGAAAAGGGATTCCTGCCGGGGTGCCGGTGGCGGTGAAGCAAAAAGGTCGGCAGGAGCTTGCTGCTGCATGACTTTGCTGAGCAGGGTGCGAAACTCAAGTTCTTCAAAAATGGTTCGGAGTAGACGCTCATCCGGCTTTTTCCTGAGGAGGATATCGGCATCAAACTCAATCGGGACAGTAAGGCAAATGGTAACCAGGTCGCGGGCGAGCATTACTTGTTCCCGATTTGCAATCAGCGACTCTTTCTGCTTGCCTTTGAGTTCGTCGATGTGTTCGTAGACGCCGTCAACGGATCCGTATCGCTTAATCAGTTCCTTGGCGGTTTTTTCTCCGATACCCGGTGCACCCGGTATATTATCCGCTGAATCGCCCCAGAGGGCAAGAATATCGATAACCTGTGCAGGCCGGTCAATGCCGAAATCACGGCAAACCTCCTCAGGACCCAGCATTTCCACGTCATTCCCTGAACGGCGGGGCTTCAGGATATTGATTCTGTCATCCACCAACTGGGTGTAATCTTTATCGGGGGTCATCATGAAAACACTGTACCCCTGTTTTTCAGCCTTTTTTGCCAGTGTGCCGATCACATCATCCGCCTCATATCCAGAGACTTCCAGCACAGGAATGCGGAAAGCGTCAATAATCTTCTTGATATACGGAACGCAAGCGCGGAGATCTTCAGGCATTGGAGGCCTCTGGGCCTTGTAAGCCGCGAACATATCATTCCGGAAGGTGGGGCCCGGGGGATCGAAAACGACCGCGATATGTGTAGGATCCTCCTTGCGAAGGAGTTCCTCGAGTGTCAGCGTAAAACCGAACGCCGCAGAGGTATTGAGCCCTTTGGAATTTATCCTCGGGTTCTTTATGAATGCATAGTAGGACCGGTAGATCAGGGCATATGCATCAAGCAGGAAAAGACGGCTATCTTGCATCGTTGGCTAACTGGTCTTCAGCAAACCACTCGGCATAGCTGTTGGCGGTTTCATAAAGACGAATCGAATGCAGGTGGATGTCACGGGGAAGCTCCCGGTTTAGAATTTCAGCAAAGTAAATGATCAGGTTTTCAGCGGTTGGCTGGAAGTCGAACCACATTTTCCTGTCGAACATCTCCGGTATATCAGTGAATTTGTGAACGGGTGCTTTGGTGCTCAGAACCAGGCTGTGGTCGAAAATATCCACGATGTTTTTGTTCACAACCCGTTTAAGGTCGCCAAAGTCTATCACCATTCCCAGCTTGATATCAGCAGGTTCATCAATCGGCTTGCCCGAAACGGTCACCTTCAGGATATAGGAGTGGCCGTGTATGTTTTTGCAGAGTCCGTCATAGCCCCAGAGGGCATGAGCCATCTCAAAACGAAATATTTTGGTTACCCTGACTATTGACATGGCTGGTGATTAATCGCAGGAACATTTGCTGATGCAGTCGACCACCTTGCTCAGGGAGTCGTGCTTCAGGAAATAAAAGGTATTCTTGCCGTCACGCTTGCTGGCGAGAACGTCCTTGTCCTTAAGAATGCCCAAATGGTGGGAGGTTGTCGATTGTTCGATGTCGAGTTTCATGTGTATCTCTGAAACCGTGAGTTTCTGACCATCCTCCAAAAGATTCAGAATGGCAATCCTCACCGGATGAGCGATGGCTTTAAGCATGTTCGCAGCCCTGTCGAGCTGTTCCGGTTTCAGATCAAGAAGGTTCATAGTATTCAGGTATTTACTTATTTATGCAAATATATAAATGTTTTCCGATGAATACTTTGATATCTGCACATACTCGCCTATGATAAAAATCATAATTTCTCCTTAGAAATACTTGATATCCTGACCCTTCAACCGGGTAAGCAGGTTATTGGCGAGGCGGCTGGCGCCGATCCGGAACCTGCCGGGATTAGTCCATTCTTCGCCCAATAATTTATAAATCAGAGAATAGTAGATAACCGCATCCTCTACCTCCACGATTCCCCCGGCTGGTTTGATTCCGACAGCCCTTCCGGTATGAGTCCGGAAATCACGGATAGCCCCGCACATGGCATACACAGCTTCGGGTGTGGCTGAAACAGCGTACTTTCCGGTGGATGTTTTAATGAAGTCGGCACCAGCCTCCATGGCAATCAGGCTGGCAAGCCTTATATTTTGGGCGGTTTTGAGCAGGCCGGTTTCCAGTATAACCTTAAGGGTAACCCCTGTACAGGTTTCACGGATCAATACCAGCTCATTGAGTACGCTGCGGTACTCCCCGGCCAGGAACCTCCCCACCGAAATGACCACGTCGATCTCATCGGCACCTTTTTTCACAAGGAGTTCGCATTCAGCCAGCTTAACGGATAAAAAGGTCTGCGATGAAGGAAAGCCTGCGCCAACAGCGGCAATCTTAACCCCGGGTGCTGTCAGGGTTTTTCTCACCTCTTCCACAAGGGACGGGTAAATACAGATTGCGGCTACCCCTTTAATATCCGGAAAGGCTTGTGGAAATCCGTTCAGGTGGGAGGTGAACTGCCTTGCAGTTCCATCATTGTCATCGGAATTCAGGGTTGTCAGGTCCAGCAGGCCGAAAATTCTTTCAAGGTTTCCGGCTGAATAAAATCCCGGTTCAATAGAAGCAAGATGTGCCTGGGTTTCAAAATTTACTACCCGGTCATCTTCGCCCGGGCCGTATTCTTCGAGGTAGTCGTTTAGTAGGTTCATGGTTTGAAAATAATAATTGGCTCCCTTCGGTCGCAAATTGGCCTCCCTGCGGTCGGCTAATTGGTTCGGCTAACGCCTCACTAATTGGCCCTCCGGGCTAATTAGCGCGAAGCCCCAATTAGCCGACCGCAGGGAGGCCAATTTAGTTTAATTTCTCATTCCCCTTATGCCTCTCTGCATCCCTCCGTGTCTTCTTGTCAATATTTTTCTCAAAAGCATCGGTCAGGTTAACGCCGGTCTGGTTGGCCAGGCAGATGAGTACCCACAAAACATCGGCCATCTCATCGGCCAGGTCCCTGTTTTGATCCGATTCTTTTTCCGATTGGTCACCATACCTCCGGGCCAGGATCCGCGCCAGTTCACCCACCTCTTCCGTTAGGATGGCCAGGTTGGTCAGTTCAGAAAAGTAGCGGACACCATAAGTCCGGATCCAAAGATCCACCTGAGCCTGTGCTTCCTCTAAAGTCATACCCTGTTTTTTGTATCGATCCAGATGGTTACCGGTCCGTCATTTACCAGAGAAACCTGCATCATGGCTCCGAATTCACCGGTTTGCACCGGTTTGCCGGTTTCGGTTTCCAGTTGTTTCACAAATTGGTCATATAATGGAATACTGATGGCTGGCGGTGCTGCGTCAATGTAGGAGGGCCGGAATCCCTTTTTCACACGTGCATGCAGCGTAAACTGAGAGACAGCCAGAATATCCCCGTTAACCGCCATAACACTCAGGTTCATAACCCCCTGGTCATCATCAAATAAACGCAACCCTGATATTTTATTGCTAAGCCACAGGATATCCTCAAGAGTGTCTGCTGCCTCGACGCTCACCAGAACCACCAGGCCCATACCGATAGAACCTTTTACTCTTCCGTCTATTTTGACGGAAGCATCAGTAACCCTTTGAACCAGCGCTCTCACTTTTTGCTCAGGATTACCAGTGCGGCAATAACGCCAGGCACCCATCCGCACAGGGTTAACAGAAAAACAATGAGGATTGATCCGCAACCCTTGTCAATAACCGCCAGGGGAGGGAAGAAGATGGATAACAAAACACGGATCAGCGACATGGTGCTCAGATTAATCTGTATTTGCGGTGATAATGTATTCGGGTTCATCAGGGAACCCGGCAGGTTTGGAAACGGACCATCTGGTTGGAAGGCCTTTTTCACTTCCGGCCAGATCCCAGTGGCACATAGCTATTCCGATGTCAACCATCTGAAGGTCAGTTGCAAGAAATTTATTCCGATACCCGGGAGTGCGGCACAGGGAGAAATGGTATTGTCCCTGATCAAGGAAAATCCTCCACGGCTGCTTGTTGGATGCCGAAGGTGCAAGCCTGACGGCTTCGAGTTGATCATGGTGAGCGGCGGAATGTGCCGGATCGAGGGGATGACCCGTATCGTGTTCGAAAAAGAGGTTCTTCCAGGAAAGGCGGTTTGCAGATCCTGCGCTCAGGCGAATGATCCGGTCGCCCAACCCGCGCAGGGAAGTTGGATATCCAACCGGAGTGACGGCAGGGATGGTCTGGTTTTCAGGCAGCCGCATCGCTTTTGAAAATTCTCCGCGGTCGAAGGTTCCACCCAGCCAGCAGGTTCCAAGTCCCAGGCCGGTTAGTTCGAGAATAATCCGCTCCAGGCAATATCCGTAATCCAGGAATGCCGTGGAGGCAGGAGCTACAAAGCCCGCAATGAAATAGCGGGCCCCCTGGATAAAACCATATGTGCCCAGTTTTAACTGTTGATTGTCAAGATCCTGGCGATCAATCAGCCGGAACGGAATTAGTGTTCCGAGTGGTCCGGTTCCGTGCGCGGCAAGAAGCTGGCTGACGGCTTCGGTCAAATGGCCGGGGAGCTTCCCGGGCCGGAAGGTTCTGCGGGAAGTGCGCTGGTTTATCAGGGCTGTGAAGTATTGATTCATTGCATGAGTTCTGATCCGGCTTAAATATACTAAATCAGGAGGATTCCGGTTCATTGAACCTCCTCCGGCCTGGGGCAAAGGAAAACGAAAAGTAGTATCTTTACGCAAAACTTATAACAAATGAACAAACTCAATCTATTCCGGGTCGCCGGCTTTGTCTGGCTAGCTTTTTCCTTACCTGCAGGCGCACAACAGTTAAATGTATTGACACCAAAGGAAGTCAGCGAAGGCTGGGAACTCCTTTTCGACGGTAAATCCATGGATAAGTGGCGCTGCTACAAATTGGACAAGGTTCAGGGATGGACCATTGAAGATGATGCCATTAAGGCACTGGGCCTCCCCGGAGGAAAAGGCGGCGACATCATGACACGGGAAACCTATAAGGATTTTGAATTATATCTTGAGTGGAAGGTTGGCCAGGAGAGTAATTCCGGTATTTTCTTTCACGTGGTTGAAGGACCGGAGTATGGGACTGTCTATATGACAGGACCGGAGTATCAGCTCCTGGATGATGTGGGATTTCCTGAATCGGACGGAAAACATGATTCAGGGGCTAATTATGACGTTCATCCGCCCCGGTTTGGGCAGGTTAAGACCCTTGACCAATGGAATACCGCAAAAATAGTTGTCAAAGGCGCACATGTGGAACATTGGCTGAACGACCGGAAAGTAGTGGAGTATGAAATGTGGACCCCCGAATGGTACGAAATGAAAAAGAACTCCAAATGGAACGATGCCGAAGGGTACGGAAAATACAAGGAAGGATCGATAGCTCTTCAGGATCATGGCGGTACTACGATGTTCAGGAATATCAAGATACGGAAACTGTAAAGGGGCCTAAGGGCATAGGGGCATAGGGGGCAACATAGAGAAATATGACCAATAACAACCGCGAATACACCAACGGTGAGATAACCGTTTTCTGGAAGCCGGATACCTGTATCCATGCAACCATCTGTTTCATGAAGCTGCGAAAGGTATTTGACCCCTCAAAACGGCCGTGGGTGAATATGAAAGGTGCTACCACCCAGGAGATTATCAGTATTTGTGACCAGTGCCCCACCGACGCCCTGACCTGGAAATGGAACAAGGATCTTTCCGCGGCGGAAACGGCAGAACTTCATTCAGAACCGGCAGGTGAGGAAATGGTGCCGGCACCGGTTGCCGAAATTACACTGATCACAAATGGCCCGGCTCTTGTAAAAGGAAAATTCAGGATTCTGAACCAGAAGGGAGAAAGAATTGAAACGGCCGCCCAGGTTGCATTATGCCGCTGCGGCCGTTCCGGAAAACTGCCTTTCTGTGATGGAAGCCACAGATCGTAAATTGTTGAAATGTGGAAGGTGATAATGTGATACCAGAGAGGCGGTATCACATTATCACCTTCCACATTTCAACAATTATTTGGAATCGGGCAGATAAACCTCCACATTATTCCGATAATCACCCAGCAGATGCTCGGCGAAGTAATACCACATCAGGCGTTCAAAGTATTTGCTGTAGTTGC
>MEOR01000065.1:0-2456 GCA_001769295.1 Bacteroidetes bacterium GWF2_49_14
CTTAACAACCTCCCTGAAACTGCGGATCCGGCTTCGGCACCCCAGCGGGGTCCAGAGTCGTCAGCATCCGTGAAAATCAACAATTTCCTCATTCTTAATAACTTCATTCTTGTTTCCGGCAGAAAAGAAAAGGCCCTTTTCTATCAGGTCAATAGAACTACTCAAGAGGTTGTTTACTCGGAGAAATTAACGGATGATTTATTAGGCTTACATGCCGCCTTCGATGGAGTAACGGAAAACTCCAGCCATATGATGCAGTTGATCTTTTTGGATGTTTACAGAGAAAATCCCGATATTCTTTTTCAAACTGACAAACCCGTTAACCCTGCCGTCCAGGCCAGACTGAGGCAAGCCATTAAAGAAGCTGATGATGAGGTTCAGGTAATTCTTGTTTTCTACAAGGTGAATGCCCAATGAATTGAACAAGCCAGTTCTCACTTAATATGCTTATTTTTACACCCGATTACTGAATCGGATTACCAATGGCTTTAGACATCCTTATTACTTTCTTACTTGTTTTTTTTAATGGTTTTTTTGTTGCGGCCGAATTTGCTATCGTGAAGGTCCGCAGTTCCCAGCTTGAAATCAAGGCCAACGAAGGGAGCCAGATCGCAAAGCTGTCGCGCCACATGGTGGCACACCTCGACGGCTACCTCGCCGCCACGCAGCTGGGCATTACCCTCGCCTCTCTGGGTCTGGGCTGGATCGGCGAACCGGTTGTATCGAAGATTATTATCGGCATCATGGATCTCTTTGGCATGGCCGCCAACCCGGAGCTGGCGCATAAGATCGCCCTTCCGGTTGCCTTTGCCATCATCACCATCCTGCATATCGTCTTTGGTGAGCTGGCGCCAAAATCCATCGCCATCCAGCGCCCCCAGAAAACAACGTTTTTCGTGGCCTACCCGCTACAGTTTTTCTTTGTCATTTTCAAGCCCTTCATCTGGGTCCTGAACGGCCTGGCCAACGCCCTCCTTAAAACAATCGGCATATCTGCGGCACACAGCTCCGAGGTCCACAGCAGCGAAGAGCTGAAGTACCTCGTTAAGCAGGGTCAGAAGAGCGGCAAGATCGACGACGCGGAGTACAAGATCATCCGGAATGCCTTTGATTTTTCGGAACAGACCGCCAAGCAGATCATGGTGCCGCGTACCCAGGTTTTCGCCATCGACCTGAATGATTTCAAGGAAGGATCCCTCAACCGGATCATCGAGGAGAGCTACTCGCGTATCCCCTGTTACGAAGATAACCTCGATAACATCATCGGGGTGGTCTACCTGAAGGAGATTCTGCTCGCAACAAGAAAAAAAGAGCCGTTCAACATCCGCAGCCTGGTGCGCACCATGCTCACCGTTCCCGATACCAAGCCGATCGGCGCCCTGCTGAACGAATTTCAGATGAAGCACCAGCAGATGGCCATCGTAATCAATGAATACGGAGGAACCGAGGGAATCATCACCATGGAGGACATTCTCGAGGAGCTGGTCGGGGAAATCCAGGATGAATATGACAACGAAATCCCCTTTGTGGAGAAAGTCGGCGAGAAAACTTATAACGTGCTGGGATCCACTACGCTGGACGATATCAACGAACGGCTTCCACATCCCATCGAAAAAGATGAGCAGTATGAAACCCTGGCGGGCTATCTGATCCTGAAATTCGGCAAAATCCCGGCAGTCAAGGAGACCCTGTCCATCGACGGATACGAGTTCTCCATACTCAAAAAGCATAAAAGCACACTCGTACTGGTTCAGGTGGTAGATTTATCGGTTTAACTGCTTTTTTACAATCCTTTTACTATCTTCGTACCCTGAATTTTTTAGGTATAAACATGGCAACATTACAGAAACTTAGGAATAAAGCAGGCGTATTGCTGGCGGTCATTATCGGTCTTTCACTGCTGGCATTCATTCTTGGTGACTTCCTCAACTCCGGATCAGGTTTTATCCAGAGCAGAAAGATGGAAATCGCTGAGATCAACGGCAAATCGGTCAGCTATACCGATTTTGCCGCCCGTATGGAACAGAGCATTGAAAATTACAAGACAAACTCCGGCACCACCAACCTCGATGAGGGAACCTATGCATCCATCCGCAACCAGGTATGGAACAGCTACCTGAATGAACTGGTTTTTTCTGATGAGTACGAAAAGCTGGGTATCGACTGCTCCCCGATGGAACTTTTCGATATGGTGCAGGGACGCAACATCCATCCCCAGATCCAGCAGGCACCGGGCTTTCAGAACCAGCAGACCGGCGGTTTCGACCGTAACCTGGTGATCCAGTTCCTGAAGAACATGGATCAGGATGCAACAGGCCGGCAAAAGGAAGCCTGGGTACGTTTTGAGAAAGAACTCATGAACGACAGGATATACACAAAATATAATACCCTGATATCCAAAGGATTATACGTTCCCCGGAAAATGGTTGACACCGAGATGGCTGAAACCGAGCGGC
>MEOR01000065.1:2492-3081 GCA_001769295.1 Bacteroidetes bacterium GWF2_49_14
CCACACCTGACAGCATCGTCAAGATCACCGATGCCGACGTGGAAAAATATTATAATGCCAATCCTGACAAGTTCAAGCAGGAGGCTTCCCGCGACCTGGCCTATGTTGCATTCGACATCATGCCGTCGCAGGAGGACAAGGATCAGGTTTACAACTGGATCACGCAGCAGAAAGCCGAGTTCATCCGCATTGAGAATGCCGCCCAGTATGTGGCTGCCACCGCCGAAAGCCGGTTTAACGACCTATACCTGAGTACCATCGACATCCCCGACACTCTCCGCAACTGGGCCATGATGTCTCCCATCGGCGACGTGTACGGACCCTACCAGGAAGGAATGACCTGGAAGCTTGCCCGCATCACCGACTTTAAAGATCTTCCCGACTCCGTCCGCGCCAGTCATATCCTGATCCGCCCGGTGAACGGAAACGATTTCGATGCCGCACAGAAAACGGCCGACAGTATCAAGCTGGCCATTGACCAGGGGCAGGATTTCACGATCCTGGCAGCCCTTTATGGCAGCGATGGTACCAATGATAAGGGGGGCGACCTCGACTGGTTCACCCAGGCTGACATGAGTCAGATCCCCGA
>MEOR01000065.1:3220-5456 GCA_001769295.1 Bacteroidetes bacterium GWF2_49_14
ACCCCGAGCGATGTCACCTATCAGAATGTATACAACGAGGCTTCAAAATTTGCCTCCACGTATGACAATGGCGACAAATTTGAGGAAGGCATTCAGAAAGATAACCTGAACAAGCGGCTGGCCACCAACCTTCGCGAGGGCGATGCCGCCATCACCGGTCTGGACAACCCGCGCGAGATGGTCCGCTGGGCTTTCGAAGCCGACAAAGGCGACCTATCACCGCTCTATGAATTCGGACAGCGCTTTGTGATCGCAAAAGTCACCGAAGTCCGCGAAGAGGGCACTGCTCCCCTGGCACAGGTTCGCGCCCAGGTTGAGAACAGCGTGCGCAACGAAAAGAAAGCCGAATACATCATGGCTGAGGTTTCCAAAATCCTGGCGACATCCAATACGCTCGAGTCCCTGACTTCGCGCTTCAACACAACCGTCAGCCAGACTTCAAACGCCTATTTCACCTCCTTCACCATCAGCGGTATCGGGATGGAACCGCAGGTGAGCGCCGCCATGATCACCACGCCGGTTAACCAGATCAGCAAGCCGATCAAAGGCATCAACGGTGTGTACGTGATCCAGGTTACCTCGGTCACCGAACCCGGTCTGAGCGCCGACCGTCTCGCCAGCCGTACCCGCATCGAGCAGGGCTACACCCAGCGCGCCGGCTACGAAGTGTTTACCGCCCTGGAAAAAAGCGCCAATATCGTCGACAAGCGGAACAAATTCTACTAGCTCTCACTTTACTTACAAATAAAAAGAGGTCCCATCAATGTTGGTGGGGCCTTTTTCTTGTTGCCGGTTGCCGGTTACCGGCAACCGTCTTATTGACTATATTTGGCCTCAACGAACGTTTTCCCCCGTGTCTGACAGGAAATTTGAGGTACTGTTCCGCCGTCTGTTTGAACTGCATTTTTGCAATCTGAAGGCGCATGCCCGGCATTATACGGGCAGCCAGGAGATTGCCGATGATATCGTTCAGGATGCCTTCGTGCAGCTATGGGAGAAACGGGAAAGCTTTGATTTTGAGGGGGCGGTAAAGTCGTGGCTCTATCAGACCGTCCACCATAAATGTATCAATCACCTTAAACATCAGCAGGTTGAAGAGCGGTTCCGGGCATCCGTACAGCTGAAACTGAGAGAGGCAGAGCTTTGTTCGGGCGAATTTCAGGATCAGGCGATGGATGAGCTGACCGACGAAGAGTTCACCGCCCGCCTGAAAACGGCCATCGATACCCTGCCCGACCGTTGCCGGGAAGCGTTTCTGCTGAGCCGCCAGAGAGGACTCACCAACCAGCAGGTTGCAGCAGAGATGAGCATCACCCTGAAAGCCGTTGAACGGAACATGACCCGGGCGCTGACTGCGCTGCGGCAGGCTTTCCGCGACCTGATAAAATAATTTCATTTTGATGTGGGGTAGCCCCCGGGTTGGTTGTTTCATCTGTATATGGAACAGAAGAAAACACCACCTGCCGCCGAAGAGTGGCTGATACGAAGCTGCTCAGCGGATTTCTCCGATAAATCCCGAAAAGAGCTGAATGACTGGCTTGGTGCCAGTCCGGATAACCTGGCAAGCTACCGGCAGCTGAAAGACCTGTGGGAACGGTCCGGCGGCACCCTTAACGGCAACCCGCAAGAAATGGAGGCCGCCTGGCAGAAGTTCCTCCTCACGGTTCACCCGAAAGCAAGGCAGATTGCTCCGCGCAGGTTTCACTTCCTTCGCATTGCCGCTGCCATCACCCTGCTGGCCGGGCTCACTGCCACCATTCTATGGCTGATACCTGACAGGATGCAGACCGGCGAACTGATATCGGACTATGAGCCCTCGAACTCCTATATTATCACGCCCGACGGGGAAAAAGTGATCCTCCCGGCTGAACAATCGGAGATCCGGTACGACAGCCTACCCGGCCGGCATTCCGATCCGGGCACCCTTCAGGCGCAGTCCGCTGCCAATCCGGCCATGCTGGAGCTGGTGGTTCCGCGGAACCGGCGGATCACACTGGTGCTATCCGACGGATCCCGTATCTGGCTCAATTCCGAGTCGCGGCTACGCTATCCCGAATATTTCGCCGGCGCCACCCGGAACGTCAGCCTTATCGGCGAGGGATTCTTTGAGGTTCAGAAAGATGCGGGCAAGCCGTTCATCGTCGCCACCGATAAGATGAGCATCGAAGTGCTTGGCACCACCTTTAATGTTTCCGCCTACGCAAATGACGGTCAGGTTTCAGCTACCCTGGTTGAG